>DASUQN010000360.1:0-4204 GCA_036280515.1 Intrasporangium sp.
GCACGCCTGCACGACGTCGAATGCTCCAGCCCGCCGCTCCCTGAGCGCAATTCGCGCCGTCGCCAGGAAGGAGTACGCGTACTCGAGGGCGAAGCCGACGGCAGACCCGCCCGGCGCGTAGGCGCGGTAGGGGACGATGCGTACTCCGTCGACGACCCGCTCCTCCCAGGTCCCATCCCCTGTCGGGCAGATCACGGTGACGTCGTAGCCTGCCTCGGTCAACGTCTGGCACTCCAGCCAGACCCTCCGGTCGAATGGCACCGGAAGGTTCTGGACGATGATCAGGACGCGCGGACGGGTGCGCGTGCCACGAATCCTGCTCACCAGCTGACCCCTTCGTACCCCGAAAGACGCTCGACGAGGTCGCCCAGACGACCATTGGTGTCGAGCACGACTTCTGCGTTCGACCTCGCCAGCGCGCCGAGCACCGCCGGGTGGGAGGACGCGACGATGACGACCTCGGCCCCTTCCAGCGCCTCCTCCGGGCTGTCAGCCAGCAGCCGGTTGACGTGGGCCAGCTTGCTCTGCAGGTGGCGCAGGTTCCCGCCGACGAGGCGGTCCGGCCTGACGATCGGGTCGTAGATGCGCACCTCGAGCCCCTTGCCGACGAGTCGCTCGGCCAGCTCGAGACTGGGACTCTCACGCAGGTCGTCCGTGTTCATCTTGAAGCTGAGGCCAAGCAGGCACACGCGTCGGTGATCAGTCGCGAGGACCCGGTCCACGACGTGGCGGATGACGAGCTCGTTGCTCACCGTGGTTGCACTGATGAGCGGTAGGTCGACGGCCATGTGCCGGGCCAGGTGCTGCAGCGCCCGCAGGTCCTTCGGGAGACAGGAGCCTCCGAAGGCGAACCCTGGGCGCAGGTAGGCCGGCGCGATGTTGAGCTTGCGGTCCTCGCACAGGATCTCCATCACCCGTCGGGAGTCCACTGCGCACTGGGAGAACACGCGGCCCATCTCGTTGGCGAAGGTGATCTTCACAGCGTGGAAAGCATTGCACGCGTACTTCAGCGCCTCGGCCGTCGGTACGTCCACGTGGTGCACGCCGCAGTCGAGGAAGCCGAACAACTCCGCGAGCAGCTCTCTCGTGTATGGCTCCTCAGAGCCCACCACGACGAAGGGCGGGTTGAAGAAGTCCTCGACGCCGCATCCCTCACGCAGAAACTCGGGGCACATGGCTGTCTCCACGGACCATCCCGGAGGGAGCCGATCCGGCGCAAAGGCGGGCGCAACGACCGACGCTCCAGTTCCCGGCGGGACCGTCGACCGGATGACCACGGAGTGCACGCCGGAAGTCGGAGCTCTGACCCGTCCCATTGCCTCGCGCATCGCGTCGAGGACGCGCGACACAAATGACAAGTCGGTTTCCCCCCGCATCAGCGAGGGAGTGCCAACGCAGATCAGCGAGACCTCCGCACGGTCCAGCGCGTCCGCCACGTCACTCGTCGCCCGGAGCGAACCGGCTGCGACGGTCTCAGCCACCAACTCGTCGATCCCCGGCTCAACGACGGGACTGATGCCCCGACTGACGAGCTCAACCTTCGTCGCATCGACATCGACACCGACGACCTCATGGCCTTGTGATGCCAGTCCGGCAGCGGTGATCGTGCCGACATAGCCAAGTCCGAAAATGGTCACCTTCACGGCAATTCCCACCCCTTGACGCCGACTCCCCCGGGCTACGTGAGCAGTGTGACCCGCGACACTGGCGAGATTCGGGCAAACCTCGGAAGTCGTCCGCCTCGTCACGAAATGTCCGAATTTCCCGGCCAGTGCAAGCACTCTTGCTGAGGTCGTGATTCCCGCAGCCGCGGCCGACACTTCAGGGTGTCGTGGCCCCGATGCGGCGCAACTGGTCACCGAGCGCCGCCATCGGCTGGGCCGCCCGATCCGCCTCGGAGAGAACGCCGGCCGCCAGAGGCCATGGGATCGCCAGGTCTGGGTCATCGTGGGCGATGGTCAGGTTCTCCGCCGGGTCGTGCTCACGATCGATCCGGTAGGCCACGTCAGCCGGGTCGGTGAGCGCCTGGAACCCGTGGGCGCAGCCGGCCGGGATGTACACCGAGACCTGGCTGTCCCCGTCGAGGTCGAAGGAGAGCCACTCGCCGAAGGCCGCGGAGCCGGGCCGCAGGTCCACCACGACATCGAACACTGCGCCCGAGGAGCATCGGACGAGCTTGCCCTCCCCACGCCCGATCCGCGTGTGCAACCCCCGGATGACGCCGAGCCTGGACCGGGAGATGCTGTCCTGGACGAAGGAGTCGGGGTCAACACCAGCCTGCCGGGCTACCCCACCGTCGAAAGTCCTTGAGAAGAAGCCTCGCTCGTCGCGGTGAGGAGAGGGCACGAAGACGACCACGCCCGGGATCGACGTCTCTCTGAACTCCACCGCCCTGTCCCTCCGCCGCTGGTTCCGCCGTTCGCAGCCATGTAACACCACGCTGTGCCACCATGGGTCCCGTTCGCCACGAACCGTAGGGGTTTCTCCATGCAGCCTGACCTGGCTCCGGTGCCATCGCGGCCACGTGAGCACCAGCTCGAGCACGCCACGACCCGCTGATGCTGCGCCTGACGACACCGCCCGGACCGCTGCGCGTCCTGGCCTTGGGCGCGCATCCGGATGACATCGAGATCGGCTGCGGCGGAATGCTGCTCAGAATCGCTGACCGACCGGGCACCATCCTGCGAGGCGCGATCCTCACAGGGTCTCCCGAGCGCGCGGCCGAGGCAGTCGCTGCCCTGCCCGCCTTCTGCCCCGGCGCCGTGCTCGAGGCCGGCACCCTGCCGGACGGCCGCCTCCCGGGACACTGGTCGGAGGTCAAGGAGTACCTCCACGACCTCGCGGGTCGGTTCGAGCCGGACCTCGTGCTCTGCCCCAGAGTCGACGACGCGCACCAGGACCACCGGCTCGTCGGGCGACTCGCAAGCACGGTGTGGCGAGACGTGCTGATCCTGCAGTACGAGATCCCGAAATGGGACGCGGACCTGCGACCCCCGACCCACTACGTCGCCCTCTCCGAGGCGCAGGCGAGGCGCAAGGTCGACCTGCTCAACACCCACTACGCGTCGCAGCTGGACCGCGACTGGTGGGACGACGAGCTGTTCCTCGGCGTGATGAGACTGCGAGGGGTGGAGTGCAAGTCCCGCTACGCCGAGGCGTACCACGCGGCCAAGGTGACCCTCGACTTCTGACGACACCGAACCGCTGCCTAGTGGTGCGACCTAGTAGTGCGACGCTGACCGCACGGTGACGTCAGGGACCTCCGCTCCCGGCGGGAGGTTGAGGAGACTGGCGACGAACTGCGCCAGGTCCTCCGACTGGAGCAATGCCGCGGGGTCATACGGCTCCCCGCGTTCCTTGTACATCGCCTGCTGCATGGGCGTCGCAGTCCGGCCGCCGTAGACGCTCGACACGCGCACCCCGCGTTCGTTGGCCTCGCAGCGGACGGAGTCGGCGAGCGCCTTCAGCGCGTGTTTCGACATGGCGTACTCGGCGACTCCCGACCCGGCGTCGAGCCCACGTGTCGAGTTGAGGAACACGACCGTCCCACCGGGGGCCATCCGGGGCAGCAGGGCCGCAGTCAACCGGTAGGGGGCGAGAGTGTTCACTTCGAAGAGCCGCCTGGCCAGTTGGGCATCGTCCGACCGCAGACATGCGGCCGTCGCCATCTGGCCGGCACAGTGCACCAGGGCCACGAGGGCAGTCGGCTCCGTCCCGACTGCCGCCATCAGCGGACCGAGGTCCATGGCGGTGACATCCATCGGCCACGCGCAAACTCGGCCGCGCGCCTCCGCGGCCAGGTCGTTCAGGAGCTCCGCGCGCCTGGCGATGGCCCAGACGAGGTAGCCCTCGGCCGCCAGCACCAACGCAATCGCCCGGCCGATTCCGGTGGACGCCCCCGTGACAAGCGCTGCGCGCTGCACCCTTCGGGATGCAGACATCACGTCTGGATGGTAGGGCTCCGTCAACCGGGTCCGACGTGAAATCAGTGGTTCACAGCGATTTCCTGCGCCGCGCAGCATGGTCGGTTAACGTCAAACCATCGCATACATGGCGGAAAGAGCGAAGCGCCGATGCAGTTCTCCAGGTCCAACGACGCCCAACAGCGCCTCCACCGGATGGTGCCCGGCGGAGCCCATACCTACGCGCGCGGCTCCGACCAGTATCCGGATGACATGGCTCCCGTGCTCGTCCGCGGCGAGGG
>DASUQN010000361.1:0-3814 GCA_036280515.1 Intrasporangium sp.
GAGCGGATCTGCTTCGGCTTGGCCATGTTGGTGGGGTACGTGCTCACGCGTGCGCGTCCTCTCTGGGTGCGGTCGGCTCGGGCGTGGCCGGCTGCTGCTCTGCTCGGAACATCTTCCACCACATCCAGATCGCAAAGAGACCGAAGACCCACCACTGGACGGCATAGGCAAGGTTCCTGAGGTTGAGCGGTGCGTCGGCCTCCGGCGGTGGCACCCGGGCCAGCGCCGCATCCGCGTGTCCGGACTCGGACGAGGCCAGGAGCACGACGTTGTAGAGGTCGCCCGGCCACTCGTTGACGAGCTGGGCCAGATCGATGCCGCGACGCTGGCCGTCGGGCAGGGCCGGACCGCTGCGGGGCGACTCTCCCGGTCCCAGCGTGCCGAGCACGGTCACCGTCCCCTCGGGCGGCGGTGGCGCGCTCGTCGGGGTGCCGTCGACGAAGCCACGGAGCACGGCAACGGTGCCGTCCGGCGTCGTGAGCGGGGTGACGACCCAGGAGCCGACCCGGCCACGCAGCCGACGGTCGGGGACCACGAAACCCAGCTCAGCGGCATACGTCCCGGTGGCGCTGACGGGCCGGTTCGAGAACTCGGCCTTGAACGCGGAGTGGGTGGTCGCCACCTCGGAGAGTGGCGCACGTGGCAACGCGGCGGCCGCGGAGACCGCCTCCTTGCGGCCCTCGTCCTGCGCGACGCCCAGCTGCCAGAGACCGAGGAAGACACACGCGACGACCGCGATGAGCATGACGATCGTCAAGCCCACCCAGCGCGGGGTGAGCAGGCCACGGAACACGCGTCAAGCGTAGGTCACGGCAGGGAGCCGCCGTGTCACCGCCCGCCCGGCCGTGGCACACTCGACGCTCATGACCGGCCGCACGTCCCTCCACCGTCGGCGCTCCCGGATCCTGCTCGCCATCGCGGCTGCTGCTGTCTCACTCGGCGGCCTCACGGCCTGCGGCGGCGCCGAGCCGCTCCCCGCTGCGACGGTCACCGTCTGGGTCGACCCGCCCGTGGATCCCGCCTCCCAGAGCACGCCCGAGGAGGCGACGCCCACGCCAGAGGAGGAGCCCACCGTTCCAGCCATGCTGCGCGCCGGGCACCTCAATGATGCGGTGTTCTCCTACGAGCAGGCGCGGGAGCACTTCGAGGACGCCGGCAGGTCCGTCGAGGTGGCCGCCTTCCGCAGCCCGAGCGGTAACATCTACTGCCAGCTCGGCCCCGACTTCGCGGCCTGCGAAGTGGCAGAAGGCCGTGTTGAGCCGCCTGTTGACGAGATCTGCACGGGCTCGGACGCGGACGACGTGGGGCGACTCGAGCTGGTCGCCGGCGCGGTGAACCCGATCTGCAACACCGATTCCATCCGGGATCCCAAGGCTCCGAAGCTGGCCTACGGCCGCACCGCCCGCCTACCGGGCGTGGACGTGACGTGCCTCAGCGCGGAGTGGGGCGTCACCTGCGTCGACCCGAACAGCGAGCACGGTTTCTTCATCGCCCGGGGCTCATTCACGACGTTCTGAGCAGCTTTCCCGTCACGCGGGCCGCATGGACCGTCGTCGGTTCGGCCATGCCCTCCCCGTAGAATCGTCACTCCGGCGCAGCCGAGCCGGACTCTGCCGACCGATGTCCCGAGGAGCCCCGTGGCGCAACTGCTGCTCCTGCACGTGCTGGCAGCCGTCGTCGCCCCGGCAATCGTCCGCGTCCTGCACCGGAAAGCCTTCCTCGTCCTCGCGCTGGTCCCGGCCACCGCGTTCGGGTGGCTCCTCACCGTCTCGAGCGAGGTGCGCGAGGGACGTGGACCGACCCAACATCTGTCCTGGGTGCCCGGGCTCGGCGTCGACCTCGACTTCCGGGTCACGACCCTGTCCTGGGTCCTCGGGCTCCTCGTCACGGGAGTCGGCGCCCTCGTCCTGCTGTACTGCGCGTGGTACTTCAAGCCCGACGACACGACCCTGTGGCGCTTCACCTCGGTCTTCACCGCCTTCGCCGGGGCGATGCTCGGCCTGGTCCTGACGGACAACTTCCTCGTCCTCTACGTCTTCTGGGAGCTGACCACGGTCTTCTCCTACCTGCTCATCGGACACAACCCGGCGAGCTCCACCAACCGGCGTGCCGCGATGCAGGCCCTGCTCGTGACGACCTTCGGCGGCCTCGCGATGCTCGTCGGGATCATCACGATCGGCGTGCACCACACGTACTCGATCAGTGAGTTCCTCGGCTCCCCACCGCCGCTCGACGCCGTCACCATCGCTGCCATCGTGCTCCTGCTCGTCGGGGCATTGTCGAAGTCCGCCCTCATCCCGTTCCAGTTCTGGCTGCCCGGGGCCATGGCGGCGCCGACACCGGTGAGCGCCTACCTGCACGCTGCGGCCATGGTCAAGGCCGGCGTCTACCTCGTCGCCCTCCTCGCCCCGGCCTTCGCCGGAGTCCCCGCTTGGCACGCCCTCACGGTCGGCCTCGGTCTCGCCACGATGCTCCTCGGCGGATGGCGGGCGCTACGCCAGTACGACCTCAAGCTCCTGCTCGCCTACGGCACCGTGAGCCAGCTCGGATTCATGGTGGCGATCACCGGGCTCGGCACGCGCGCGGCCGCACTCGCCGCTCTCGCGCTCATCATCGGACACGCCCTCTTCAAGTCGACCCTCTTCCTCACCGTCGGGATCATCGACAAGTCGACGGGGACCCGCGACCTGAGGCGCCTGTCGGGCCTCGGCCGCCGCCTCCTCCCGGTGAGCATCCCGGCGGGGCTGGCGGCGCTGTCGATGGCCGGGGTGGCGCCACTGACCGGCTTCGTCGCGAAGGAGAGTGTGCTCGGTGCCCTGCTGGGCGGCATCGAGGACGCCGAGCCGCTCCCGGGGGCCTGGGGATGGCTCGCTCTGGCCGGCGTCGTCATCGGGTCGGTCCTGACCGTCGCCTACACGGCGCGGTTCATGTGGGGGGCGTTCGCCACCAAGCCCGGCGTCCCGCCCACCCGGTTCGCGATGCCGCATCCCGGATTCGTCACGGCGCCGCTGCTGCTCGGCGTGGCCTCGCTGTTCCTGGGCCTGCTCGCACCGATCGAGTCCACCTGGCTCATGCCCTACGCGGACCTGTTCACCGTGGGCGACGACCCCGAGCCACTCGCCCTGTGGCATGGCCTGACCATCCCCCTTGCGCTGTCCCTCTTCTCGATCATCGCCGGTGGCCTGCTGTTCCTCGCCCGAGACGACGTCGCCCGAGCCCAGGCCCGGGTCCCCGACCTCGTCGACGGCGAGCGCATCTTCGGTCGTGTGCTGCGGGGGGTCGACCGGGGTGCGGTGGAGACCACCGCGGTGACCCAGCGCGGCTCCCTCCCCCTCTACATCATGGCGATCCTCGTCGTGTTCGTCGCCCTGCCCGGCGGGGCCGCCGTGATCGGGGGCTCCGTCGGTCCCGTGCGCCCGTGGGACTCCCCCGCCCAGGCCGTCGTCGCCGTGATCGTCGTCTCCGCCGCACTCCTCGTGCTGTTCACACGCAGGCGCGTCACGAGCTTCATGCTGGTCGGAGTCACCGGCTACGGCGCTGCCACCATCTTCATCCTCGCCGGCGCACCCGACCTCGGCATCACCCAGATGCTCGTGGAGACGGTCGCCCTCGTCGTCTTCGTCCTCGTCCTGCGCAGGCTCCCGACGAAGTTCACTCGGCATCCCCAGTCACCGGTCCGGTCCTGGCGCCCCATCCTCGGTATCGCCGTCGGCCTCAGCGTGGCCGGCATGGCGCTCGTGACCACGAGCGCCCGTACTCAGCTGCCGGCGTCCGAACGGTTCCCCACCGAGGCGTACGACTTCGGCCACGGCCG
>DASUQN010000362.1:0-3579 GCA_036280515.1 Intrasporangium sp.
GATCGTCAGCACCAGCCGGAACAGGTCCCGCTCGACGTTCTCGCGATCGGTCTCGATCCGGTGGGGCAGGCGGCGCGGCTCAGACATAGTCAGCCATCTCCGCTCGTACGGTGGTGACGAGCGCACGCAGGCTGATCTGGACCAGGTCCACGCCCGCCAGGGAGATCACGATGTCCCCCGACAGCACGACGCCCGTGCCGAGCAACCGGTCGAGCAGGTCCACGAGAGCGATCGGCTGCGTCGGCACCGGGGACGAGAAGCGCTGCTGGGCCTCCACGGCCGTCGTCATGCTGACTCCAGGGTGGCGAAGGAGTAGGGCGGCCACGGCCCGCCGCGCTCGATCCGGAGGTCGCCGTGCGTCTCCTCCACCTCACTCAGCCGCGCCGCGAAGGCCTCCTGGGCGTCGACCGCCACCAGATAGGCGCCGTTGAGGATCATCGTCCCGGTGATACCGGTGAGCTGTGGGTCCTGCGGCGCCAGGATCCGTGATGCCACGGAGACCTCGGAGAGCGCGTGGTGGATGGCCTCGGCCGCGCGGGCGCCGGTGTCCTGCCGCTCCTCCCGCTCATCGGCCTGGGCCCGCCGCCTGCGGAGGAACTCGGCGCCGCTGGTGGGCTCGGGAACGGTGACCGGGGTCGGTGCCGGCTCCGGTGCCACCGCCTTGACGCTCCACTCGACGCGCCGCTCGACCCGGTCGAGCACCTCGACGAGGGCGTCGTACAGCTCGGACAAGCGCCGGCGTACGGCGTCGTCGTCGAGGAAGATCGTCGCCAGCCGCATCGGCGCCGTCGGCGCCCGAGCTGAAACGGCGTGGACCACCTCGTGGTGGCCGCGCGCCACCTCCTCCAGCCACGAGAGCTGCTCGAGGTTCTCCTTGAGCGCGTCCTCGTCGAACTCCGCGAGCGGCACGTCGCTCACGACCGCGTCGAGGTCGCGGTAGCGGATGACCTCGACGGACGAGCCGCGCAGACCGCTGACGTCAGCCAGCTGGGCTGGTTCGGTCCCGCGTGCGACGGCGTACAGGTAGCGGGCTGCCTCAGCCACTGTCACCGCCTCCGTTGCTGGACTCCAGCTCCTCGAGACGTTGCCGCAGCTGCTTGTTCTCGTCCTCGAGCTGCTCGCGGCTGGCGTTGAGCATCGGGTCGTTGCGCCACCAGTCGATCCCCATCTCCTCGGCCTTGTCGACCGAGACGATGAGGAGCCGGATCTTGACGGTGAGCAGCTCGATGTCGAGGAGGTTCACGCGGATGTCGCCAGCGATGATGATCCCCTTGTCGAGCACCCGCTCGAGAATGTCGGCCAGGTTCGCCGGCTGCGGATGCGTCATCGAGCCCACGTTCGCGGAGTACGGACGCGTCGGGGCGACCTGACCCTGCTCGGTCATCGGCCGTCCTCTGCCTGACCGCGCACGTAGCGTCGGACCCGGCGATAGCCCTCGAGCGCGCCGGAGGAGTCCAGAGTGACCTCGTAGATCGCCAGCACGTCGGTGGTCGTGGGCACCCGCTGCAGCTCTAGCACCTCCAGCTCGACCTGCCAGCCGTCGTCGTCCCGATGCAGCCCGGTCACGCCCTCGACGTGCTTGGTCGTCAGCTCCGCCAGCTGCCGCACCGCCTCCTCGGCGATCCGAGCGCCGGAGGCGCGCCGACTCGGCTCCACGCGCGGGGCCGCGCGCTTGCTCGAGCTCTTGTCAGCGGCGTTCCTGCTGACCTTCTTGGTGGCCTTGGTCGTGGACTTCTTGGCGGCCTTCTTGGTGGTCCCCTTGCTGGTCTTCTTCGCGGCCGTCTTCTTCGACGACCCGCCCCCGGAGCGCGTGCCGCTGTCGTCAGCCATGTCGCTCCTCCCGTGCTCGTTGGTTGCTGATCATCAGTCGTTCGATGAGGTTGTCCTCCCAGGCGATCGCCTCGTCGTCGGTCAGCTCACCGGCGTCTCGCAGCCGGGCCACCTCGTCGAGCTCAGCGCGGATCCGGGCCGGGTCGTAGTACTCCTTCTCGGCCTGTTCCAACACCTGGTTGGCAACCGCGATCGTCCCTCGGAGCGGCGCGACGGGGAGACCGAGGATCCCGGTCAGCAGCCCCACTACACACCTCCGGCGAAGTCGTACGGCGCGGTCGGTCCCATGAGCCGAAGCCGCATCCGCTCGTGGTGCTCCTCGGCCAGCCTCTCGAGTCGGTTCTCGAACTGGTCCCGGCGTTGATCATGCACCAGCACGGCAGCGTCCACCACACGCTCCACACCGGAGACGGGTCGCAGGACGTGGGCGTCGGTCATCGGCAGCACCTCGTCGAGGAGCGCGGCGGCATCCATCTCCCGGCGCGCCTCGACCGCCCGCGCTACCAGCTCCCCGAGCCGCACCCGTTCGGCGTAGGCCGCCTCCTCCGGCAGGTCCTTGGTGAGGGCACGCAGCTCTGCGATCTCCGGTTCGCTCTCCACGATCTCGCTGAGGATCCGGCGCTCGTCGTAGACCGCCTGGAACATCAGCTGCGACCTGCCGGCCAAGCTCTCGAGCAGCTCGGCGAAGTAGGCCTCGTCCGGTGCGAGGAACTCCTCGACGATCCCGACCTCGTCAGGCACGACGGCTCCGAACCGGACCGGCAGGACCGGGTGGTCGCCTTGGGCCAGCGCGTCCAGCACCGAGTGGTAGGCGAGCAGGTCCACGCCCCGTCCCGGGGGGCGCTCGACCCTGATCTGGGTCGCGACCGCCGCCACCCGTCCGCACGTGAACGTCCGGACCGGCCCCTCGTCGAGGCCCGTCAGGTCCTGTGGGACGGGAGTCCCGGCGCCGACGACGCCGTAGACGAACCACCCCACCTCGGGACCTTCCGGCCCGGGACTGGAGCGATCGTCCGCGGTCACGTCGGCGGCCGAGGTCATGCGCTGGACCGCCTACGGGACGACGACTTCTTGGCCGGCCGTCGCTCGCGGTCCTCGTCCTCGTCGTCGCCTCCGGTGAGCGCCTTCTTCGCACCGCTGACCGCGCCCTTCACCTTGCGGCCGGCCCCGGACTCCTGCATGTTGCCGATGAACTCGTCGAGCGGCTTGCCGCCCCCCTGCTCGAGCAGGTCGAGACGGTTCGTGGCCTCCGCGAAGCGGAGGTAGGTGTCGACGCTCGCGATGACGATCCGCGCGTCGATGGTCAACAGTTCGATCCCCACCAACGACACCCGGATGTAGGCATCGATCACGATGCCCTTGTCGAGGATGATCTCGACGACGTCCGCGAGTCCGCTGGGTGCGGGACGCTCGAGGTAGCCGCCGCCACTTCGACGCTGAGTTGTCTGCACGGTCATGGGATTGCCTCCTGGCTCGTTGTCGCTCAGCTGGCCCGGCGCCTACGGCGCGGCTTCTCTTCGGGCTCTTCCTCGGGCTCTTCCTCGTACTCCTCGTCGTACTCGTCCTCGGGCTCGTCCTCGGTGTCCTCGGACTCCTCGTACTCGTCCTCGGGCTCTTCCTCGGCTTCGTCCTCGGGCTCGTCCTCGAACTCCTCGGCCTCGTCCTCCGGCTCCTCCTCGGGCTCCTCTTCGGCTTCGTCCTCGGGCTCGTCCTCGAACTCCTCGGCCTCGTCCTCCGGCTCCTCCTCGG
>DASUQN010000363.1:0-3266 GCA_036280515.1 Intrasporangium sp.
AGCGTCGGGCAGCGCGATCGCGCCCACCGCACGACCGAGGGAAGGACGCGAGGCCCATGACGCGAGTGCTGGTCACCGGAGCAGCAGGGTTCATCGGCAGCCACCTGTGCGAGGCACTGGTGCAGGACGGCTGCGAGGTGCGCGGCGTCGACGCTTTCACGGAGTTCTACGACCCCGCCAACAAGCGTCGCAACATCGCTGAGCTGATGCCCGACCCCGCCTTCGAGCTGGTGGAGGCGGACGTGCGCACCGCGCCGTCGGGGCAGCTCCTCGACGGCATCGACGCCGTCGCGCACCTCGCCGGCGAGCCAGGGGTCTCCACCTCGTGGGGCCCCTCGTTCGAGCGCTACGTCGACCGCAACGTGCTCGCGACGCAGCGGTTGCTCGAGGCTGCGCTGGCGAAGGGGGTCTCACGTTTCGTCTACGCCTCGAGCTCATCGGTCTACGGTGCGGAGACGGAGGCCCTCCGCGCGCGTGGGGAGCCGCGTCCCGCGAGCCCCTACGGCGTCAGCAAGCTCGCCGCCGAGGCCCTGGTCGGTGCATACGCCTACAGCTACGGCCTGCCCGGGGTCTCGCTGCGGTACTTCTCCGTCTACGGCCCGCGCCAACGGCCGGACATGGCCGCGCACCGGTTCATCGAGGCGCTCCTGGACGGTCGTCCGCTGCAGCTCTTCGGCGACGGCAGCCAGACCCGCGACTTCACCTTCGTGGGAGACGTCGTGAGGGCGACGTCCCGCGCCCTGTTCGCAGACCTGCCCCCGGCGGCTGTGCTGGACATCGCCTGCGGCCGACCCATCTCGGTGGCCACCCTGATCGAGGAGCTGCGCAGCATCGTCGACGTCGATGATCCGTCTCTGGAGACGCGGCAGGAGCGGCCGGGCGACGTCCCTCGCACGGCCGGCCGGATCGATGCCGCCCGGCAGCACCTCGACTGGTCACCCACCGTCGGACTGCGAGCCGGCCTCCGGCAACAGGTGGCCTGGCACGCAGGGCTGCGCGACTCACAGCCCATCTCGGGCCTGGCCGGCGGGGCGACGGACCCGCACCAGGCTGTCAGGCGGTAGCCATGACCATGACCCCCGAGCCACGCCTGATGATCTACTCCCAGGACGGGCTCGGCCTGGGACACCTTCGACGAACGACGCTGCTCGCGTCTGCCTTCCTCGCGGCGCGGCCGGGTGCCAGCGTGCTGACGGTGTCGGACTCCCCGATGGGGCAGTTCTTCTCGACCAGCCCGGGGCACGACTACCTGAAGCTTCCGTCGATCCGCAAGGTCGGCCCGGGCGACTGGCGTCCGGTCGCCCTGGGGATGCCCTTCGCCGACGTGAGAGACCTGCGGCGGAAGCTGATCCGGGTTGCGGCCGAGGAGTTCCGACCCGACGTACTGCTGGTGGACCACATGCCACACGGCGCCATGGGCGAGCTGGTGCCGACCCTGAAGGCACTGCCCTCCAAGGTCCGCACCGTTCTCGGCCTGCGCGACATCGTGGACGCGCCGGCCACGGTCCGCCGTCGCTGGCAGGTCGAGGGCGCCTTCGACGCGCTTCAGAGGTACTACCACGACGTGCTGGTCTACGGGTGCCGCGGCGTCTTCGACGTGGCCACCCAGTACGCCTGGCCGGCGGAGCTCGGCAGCCGCGTGCGCTACTGCGGCTATGTCTGCTCACCGCATCCGTCGGGTTCTCCCGACGCGCTGCGCCGGCGCTACCTGCGTGGCGCTCCGGAGAGTGACCTGGTGGTCGCCATGGCCGGTGGCGGCGCGGACGGGTTCACGCTCTTCGAGACCCTGATCCGCGCCGTCCCGGCGCTCGTCGCCGAACGACCCTGCAGGCTCGTCGTGGTCACCGGGCCTTTCCTGCCCGAGGCCGAGCAGAAGCAGCTGCGACGGCTCGCCCGGGGGTTGCCGGTGCGGTTGGTCTCCACTGTGGACAACTCGCTGAACCACATCCGGTGCGCCGACCTGGTCGTCAGCATGGCCGGTTACAACACCACCGCGGAGGTCCTGCGCTTCGCCCGACGAGCCCTGCTCGTACCCCGCAAGGGCCCCAGCGCCGAGCAGCGGATGCGCGCGAGCAGGTTCGCCGACCGAGGCTGGGTCCGGTGGTTGCCCCCGGAGTCGCTGTCGCCGGAGATGCTTGCCGTCTCGATGGTGGACGCGCTCGCCTCCTCCAAGCCGGAGGTCACCGAGACGCCGGATCTGGACGGCAGGGACCGCGCAGTGCGGCACCTGCTCTCCCCGCTCGGCGACGGTCCCCGCGGCAGCGCCCTCGAACCGCTCGCGGTCAACGGCCACCAGGGCGTCGGGGCGGCCACGACCACGAGGAGCGGAGGACGTCGATGACCACGGCCCTGTCCGGCAGCGCGACGGCGCCTCGTCTTCACGAGGTGCTGTCCGGCCGGCTGGGTGTCGAGGCGCTCGCCCGGCTCGCGGTCGATCCGCTGGGCCACGGCGCGCGCGACCTGCTCGGTGAACGACTGCCGCTCGACCGGGTGGTGTCGGTCGAGCTGATGCGCACCAAGTACAAGCCGGGTCGCAAGCTCACCGGCTACTACCGCGTGCACGACAGCGCTGCGCACCCACCGCGCGCCATCGCGGTGACGTGGCACCCCGACGAGCGGGTCGAGGTCCTGGTCTCTCCCGATGATCCCGCGCTCCCGCAGCTCGCCCGCCTCAGCGACCGGGCGCAGCTGGCTCCACTCCTGGCGGCGGTCTCCGGCCGGACACCTGGGCACGCATCGGAGCTCATGATCCGACCGGTCCGCTACCGACCGGGGCAGCGGCACGTCCTGCACGTGGCCGGGGGACGGCTGGGTCCTGACGGTGTGTACGCCAAGGTCGACCGCGACGACTCTGGCGCGCAGGCCGTCCCCGTGGCGGCCGAGCTCGCGGCGACGATCGCCGAGAGCTGTCCGGGGGCCAGCGTCGTCGAACCGATCGGGTACGCCGCGGAGGAGCAGGTCGCCCTCTGGGAAGGCACGCCGGGCAGACCGCTGTGGCACCGGCTCCGCGACGGGGCGACGGACGGGGTCCGGCTCGTCTACCTGGTGGGCCGGGCCTTGCGGGTCCTGCACGAGGCGGACGTTCGCGTCGAGCGGTCACACTCGGTCCCGGCCGAGGTAGCCGCGACGTTGCGGGCGGGGGAGCATCTCACTGCGCTGCTTCCACGGGAGGGTGCCCGATTCGGGCGCCTGGTCGCGGCCGTCGTCGAGGCGCTCGACCGCTGGCCGCTCGAGCCCGCCGCCCTCGCGCACGGGGACGTCAAGTG
>DASUQN010000364.1:0-4480 GCA_036280515.1 Intrasporangium sp.
AGCGCTGGATGGCCTGCTCGACTCGGCAGGCTACGTGGCCACGCTCACCTGACGTGGCACCCTGAGGCCTTTCGGCGCGCGAGGGCGCGTCGTCGGGGCACCGGGGTGAACTAGAGTGGAGAAACCCCGAGACACGTACCAGGAGGACTTCACGGTCGAACCGCGCACGATGCGGTTCCAGGGCGTGCCCTCTCCGGGGGCCGAGCATGCGGAAGCGCCCGACATCCGTGGCCTCAGCGCGGAGGACCAGGCGACGATCGAGGCGCTGCGGCCGGGCACCGCCTTGCTCATCGTGCTCCGGGGACCCAATACGGGAGCGCGGTTCCTCCTCGACGACGTCGAGGTGTCGGCGGGGCGTCATCCAGACTCCGACATCTTCCTCGATGACGTCACCGTCTCCAGGAAGCATGCCCTGTTCATCGGCAGCGACCAGGGCTATACCGTCCGCGACGCCGGCTCCCTGAACGGCACCTACGTCAACCGCGAGCGGATCGAGGAGGCGCACCTCCACACCGGGGATGAGGTCCAGATCGGCAAGTTCCGGCTTGTCTACTACGCGGCCTGACGCAGCGCCTCGATGAGTGCGGGTCACCCCGACGGGCCCGGGGCGCGAGGCGGCCTGACCATCGGCCAGGTGCTGGAGCAGCTGCATGACGAGTTCCCCGACGTCACGACGTCCAAGGTGCGTTTCCTCGAGGCCCAAGGCCTCGTGACACCAGAGCGGACGCCGGCCGGCTACCGCCTGTTCAGCTCCGAGGACCTCGAGCGCCTTCGCTATGTCCTGACCGCGCAACGCGACCGCTTCTGGCCGCTCAAGGTGATCCGAGAGTCCCTCGACGCCCTCGACCGCGGTCTGCCCGATCCCGGTGCTGATTCCGTCCGGCCACATCCCTCCGCGCCCTCCCCGCCCTCCTCGCCCTCCACGCCTTCGTCGGCTCCGGCGCTCCTGCGCGCCGAGACGGTGGTTCCGCGCGGGCGCGTGCGACTCACCGGCCCGCAGCTGCGCGAGGCCAGCGGCATCGACAAGCCGCTCTTTTCCGCGCTCGAGAGCTTCGGCTTGCTCCGTGCGGACGCCACGGGCCACTTCGTCGCGGAGGCCGTCGACGTCGCCGTAGCCGCGAAACGCCTCGCCGAGCACGGCCTCGAGCCACGCCACCTGCGCCCCTTTCGGACCGCCGCGGACCGTGAGATCGGGCTCGTCGACCAGGTCCTGGCGACCAGGCGCGACAACGGATCCCGGGAGGAGCGGACCGCCGAAATCCTTTCGGCCTGCATCGCTTTGCACACCGCGCTGGTGCGCACCGGCCTGGCGCGCTGAGCCAACCGGCCCGGCGGGCAGATCCCCGGGTCCACGCGGGGTACGGTGGAGGCGTGCGAGAGGTCGATGTCCTGGGTGTCCGAGTGGAGATGCCGACGAACCAGCCAATCGTGCTCCTCCGGGAGCGGGACGGCGGCCGCTACCTGCCCATCTGGATCGGCGCGCCCGAGGCCGCCGCGATCACGTACGCGCAGCAGGGGGTGGTCCCGCCGCGACCGCTGACCCATGACCTCATGCGCGACATCCTCGCCGCGCTCGGGCATGAGCTGACCGAGGTGCGGATCGTGGCGCTGCGCGACTCCGTCTTCCACGCGGCCCTGGTCATCGATGGCAAGACAGAGATCAGCTCGCGTGCATCGGACGCGATCGCCCTGGCATTGCGCACCGGCTCGAAGGTGCTCGTCGAGCCGAGCATCCTGGATGAGGCGGCCATCGTGGTCTCCTCCGACGAGGACGACGAGGTCGAGCGGTTCAAGGAGTTCCTGGACCATGTCTCTGCCGAGGACTTCGAGCAGCCCGGAGAGCCCGGTCCGCCCAAGGACGCCTGAGCCGGCCCGGGTCCGCCTGCGACACGGACCTGGCCCAGGCCGCGGTGATTGACGGTCCCCCCCGCGGGATCTACCGTCGAAGTGAACAACGTGACTGTAGTTACCCCGGTGTCGTCCTCTCGACACCCATAGCCTTCTGACGAGGAGGACCTTCCATGGCCGCCATCGAGGACGCTGCGCCTGGCGGCGGTCGTGTCCCGGTCCCTTCGCAGGGCATGCTCTTCACCGACGACCTTCCGGAGCTGGCCGACGACGTCGGCTACCGCGGGCCCACCGCCTGTCGTGCGGCCGGGATCACGTACCGACAGCTCGACTACTGGGCCAGAACCGGACTCGTCGAGCCGTCGGTGCGAAGCGCAACCGGCTCGGGCACCCAGCGGCTCTATGGCTTCCGTGACATCCTCGTCCTCAAGGTGGTCAAGCGCCTGCTCGACACCGGTGTCTCACTCCAGCAGATCCGAGTCGCCATCGACTATCTCCGTGGGCGCGGCGTGGACGACCTGGCGCAGATCACGTTGATGAGCGACGGAGCCTCGGTCTACGAGTGCACCTCCGCGGATGAGGTCATCGATCTCGTGCAGGGCGGTCAGGGGGTCTTCGGCATCGCGGTCGGCCGCGTGTGGCGCGAGGTGGAGGGGGAGCTGGCCCAGCTGCCCAGCGAGCGCGCCGACGACGAGCAGTCGGCCGATCACCCAGACGACGAGCTGACCGCTCGCCGCCAGGCTCGGCGCATGGCCTGAGCGCCGTTTCCCCTCGTGGCTTCGGCCCGCCCGCGCCGGGCTGCTGGGCGTTCGCAGTGGGCGAGTGCCCAACACTGCGGCTGGTAGATTTGACCCCGCCGCGCGACCCACATGGGAGAGTTCTCGGCCGACGAGAGGCGGGTGACGCCCCCCGTCGACGAGGCGCCGAAGGGGCAACATCCCCGGAACCTCTCAGGCACCCGAACCATGTGGCGAGGCACCCTGGAGGAGGTTCGGCAGAGTTGCCGGACACCGACAGTCGGGGAGCGTGTTCGTCCGCTCGTCCGTGAGGAGCCCCGATGTCGTCCCAGTCCCAAGCCACCCTGACGCCCACCCTCGCCGACTTCGTGGGCCGGCACGTCGGGCCCGACGCCAACGACGTCGAGGAGATGCTGCGCACCGTGGGCCAGCCGAGCCTGGACGCCATGTGCGACCGGGCCATCCCCGGGGCCATCAGGTCAACCGACTCGCTGAGCATCGAGGCCGCCGAGAGCGAGTCAGCCGTCATCGAGGAGCTGCGAGCCGTCGCGTCGCGCAACCGCGTGCTCACCTCGCTCATCGGGCTCGGCTACTACGGCACCATCACCCCACCCGTCGTGCGCCGCAACGTCTTCGAGAACCCGGCCTGGTACACCGCCTATACGCCCTACCAGCCGGAGATCTCACAGGGGCGGCTCGAGGCCCTGCTCAACTTCCAGACCGCCGTCAGCGACCTGACGGGCCTGGACATCGCCGGGTCCTCCCTGCTCGACGAGTCCACCGCGGTCGCCGAGGCGATGTCCCTCATGCACCGGGCGAGCCGCGCCACGGAGGGGGTCGTGGTCGTGGACCGCTCCCTCTTCCCACAGACCATCGCCGTGATGCAGACGCGAGCCTCGGCCATCGGCCTTCCGCTCGTCGTCACTGACCTGAGCGGCGTCCGTTCTGCCGAGGATCTCGCTGCTGCTGCGGACGGCGCCCAGGTCGTCGGCGTCGTCGTGCAGTATCCCGATGCGACCGGCGAGGTGAGGGACTGGCGTGCCCTCGCCGAGGCCGCTCACTCGACAGGTGCACTCGTCACCGCGTGCGCCGACCTGCTCGCCCTCACCCTCTTCACCCCTCCGGGTGAGTGGGGTGCCGACATCGCCGCCGGGAGTGCGCAGCGACTCGGCGTGCCCATGGGCTTCGGTGGGCCGCACGCGGGCTACATGTCGGTCCACAAGGGCCTCGAGCGGCAGCTGCCCGGACGGCTCGTCGGCGTCTCCGTCGACTCGCACGGCAAGCCCGCCTACCGCCTCGCGCTCCAGACCCGCGAGCAGCACATCCGCCGCGAGAAGGCCACCTCGAACATCTGCACCGCGCAGGTGCTCCTCGCCGTCATGGCGTCGATGTACGCCGTCTGGCACGGCCCGGACGGCCTCACGCGAATTGCTCAGCGGATCCGCTCCCACGCCGTGAACGTGCGAGAAGCCTTGGTGGCTGGAGGTATCGACGTCACCACGGAGGTCTGCTTCGACACCTTGACGGTCTCGGTGCCCGGCCGGGCCGACGAGGTCGTCCGGGGGTTCATCGACCGGGGCATCAACATCAACCGCGTCGACGCGGACCGGGTCTCGCTCAGCCTCGACGAGACGACGACCGCGCGGACGGTCGCGGCAGTCCTCCAGGGCTTCGGGCTCGATGCGCCGACGACCCATGGAGACGACTCAACCAGCACCGTCAGCGCCCAGCTGGACCTGCCTTCCCACCTCGCCCGGACGTCCGACTTCATGACGCATCCGGTCTTCCACACCCACCGCTCCGAGACGGCCATGCTCCGCTATCTGCGCCGTCTGGCCGATCGGGACTTCGCGCTCGACCGCGGCATGATCCCCCTCGGCTCGTGCACCATGAAG
>DASUQN010000365.1:0-2094 GCA_036280515.1 Intrasporangium sp.
GGACCTGGCCGAGGTGGCCAGCCCGAGCAGGACCCCTGCCGCCGCAAGGTGGCGGCGGCCCCAGGCCCACATTCCGGCGCTCGCGAGCGCTACGCCGAGCAGGTCGGCCGAGACGAAACCCACGAGGGCGACCACCGGGGCCAGGGCGACGTGGGCCGCAGTCCACGGCCGGCGGGACGACGAGGCGACGAGCCAGATGACCGCGAGGAGGAGCAGCGTCAGGAGCACGGCCCACAGCGCGAAGTACCACGCGATCCGCGTCCCCTCCCGATCCGCGGAGGGGACGAGGCTCGCGACCGCGGTCAGCATCAGGCCGGTCAGCGGTGGCTGGCCCGTCGTCGGGGCTCCCTCGGCACCCTGGAGGAACGCAGCCAGCCCGGCGCCGAGGCTGCCGTCCCGGTAGGCGTTCGGCAGGTCGGAGTAGCACGCGTTCCAGAACTGCTCGTCGCCCGACCAGTGGGTCCGCAGGCACGGGATCCGCAGCGCGATCCCGAAGCCGGCCGGGATGGCGGCCAACGCCGAGAGCACCGCTGCGGTGAACATCCAGGGGAGCTCACGCGCCGCGTAGCGTCCGCGGGGACCCCCGATGACCTCGCTTGCGGCCGCCGCGACGGGGTCGGTCGTCGTCCGCCTGCGGACGATCCCGGTCATCCGGCCCCGATGATGGGCTTGCCCGGCTTGGTGGTGGTCGTCGTCGGGTCCGGCAGCGGCTCTGTGACCGTGACCGTCGGTTCCTCCGTCGTGGTGGTCGGCGGCGGCTTCGGCTTGCCCGGCGGGGTCTTGGTCGGCTCGGTCGTCGTCGGAGGCGGCGGCTCACTCGTCGTAGCCGGCGGCGCCTCCGTCGTCGTGCGCGGCGCCTCGGTCACGGTGGGCGTCTCCGTCGGCACGTCGTCGTCACCGAGGCCCTCACGCTCCGGGAACGGCAGCACCTCGACGCCCTCGAACGTCGGCACCATGAAGTCGAGCCAGATGTTGGCCGGGATGGTCGAGCCGTCGAACGCCACTGACTCCTCTTCCGAGAGCGACAGGCTCGAGGACCCGTCCTTCGTGGGCTTGTACGTGCCCACCGACACGGCCATCTGGGGCACGAACCCGCTGAACCACTTGGACAGGTTCTCCTCGGACGTTCCCGTCTTCGCGGCGACTGGCCGGTCGAACTCCCGGCCGATCTTGGTCGCCGTGCCGCCGGGCCTCGACGTGTACGTCATCGCGTCGGTCACGTCTGCCGTGACCTCCTTGGCGAAGGCCCGGCGGGTCTCGGGCTTGGCCGTGTACGTGTAGCTGCCGTCCGCCGTCGTGACCTTGGCGACGAGGTACGGCGTGGCACGGACCCCCTGTGCGGCGATCGTCGAGTAGGCGGACGCCATGTCGATGACATGGGGGGATGCGGTGCCGAGCACGTTGCCGAGGTCGTTCTCGAGGCCGGGCGTCCCCTTCGGGATCCCGGCGTCGATGGCGGCCTGACGGGTCTTGTCCGGCCCGATCTCCTCGTTGAGCTCGACGAACGCGGTGTTGATCGACCTGCCGATCATCCTGCGCATGTCGACCTTGCCGTAGTCCCGGTCGTCGTAGTTGTTGACCGGGTGCGGGTATCCGTCGAACTCCTTCGGCGAGTTGCCGTCGAACTTCGTCTTCGTCGAGATTCCCTCGCGGACCGCGGCGAGGGCGGTGAAGGGCTTGAAGTTCGAGCCGCCCTGCATGATGGCCTGGGTGGCGTTGTTGAGCTGCCGCTTGGAGTAGTCCGAGCCCCCGTACATGGCGATGACCGCGCCGTCGCCCGGCTTGATCGCGACGAGCCCGCCCTGAATGCCCTTGGGCAGGTTCTTGCCCATGGACTTGACCGCATTGGACTGGGCCTTGCGGTCGATCGTCGTGACGATCCGCAGCCCGCCCTTGGCGACGTCCTGGTCGGTGAGGCCGATGCGGACGAGCTCCTTCTTGACGTCGGCCGTGATGTATCCCGCCGTGCCCCTGGACAGCCGCGGGCCCTTGTACTCCTTGATCTCCGGCAGCTCGGTGAACTTGGCCCGCTCGGCGGCCGACAGCCAGCCCTCCTCGACCATGCCGTCGAGGACGTAGGCGTAGCGCCGCTCC
>DASUQN010000366.1:0-5944 GCA_036280515.1 Intrasporangium sp.
CTCGGCAACCCCGACGACCGGCAGCCGGAGTGGGGGCAGATGCTCGGACAGGCGCAACAGTTCGTTGGCGACCACCCGCATCTGGCCATCTATCCCGCGCTGTGCATCATCGTCGTGGCCCTCGGCTTCACGCTCATGGGAGAGTCGCTGCGTGAGGCCCTCGACCCGAAGAGCCGGAGGTGACCGGGATGTCCCAGACCATCGCGTCCACGAGCGCTGGCGACCGCCAGAGCTACCGTGGCGAGGAGCCGCTGCTCCAGGTGCGTGGCCTCACGGTCACCTTCACCCGGTCCGGTGAGGAGCCCTTCACCGCCGTCGACGGCATCGACTTCGACGTCCGGCCCGGGCAGACCGTGGGTCTCGTCGGGGAGTCGGGCTGCGGCAAGTCCGTGACCTCGCTGGCGATCATGGGCCTGTTGCCGAAGCACGGCAACCGGGTCGAGGGCGAGGTCCGTTTCGCCGGGACGGACCTGCTTCGGCTGTCCGACGCGGAGATGCGCGACCGGCGGGGCAAGGACCTGGCGATGATCTTCCAGGACCCGCTCAGCTCGCTCAACCCGGTCGTCCCTGTCGGCCTGCAGGTGGCCGAGGTGCTCGAGCGGCACAAGGGCATGTCGCGCAAGGCCGCCATGGCCGTCGCCCGGGAGATGCTCGACAAGGTCGGCATCCCCGACCCGAACCGCCGGCTGAAGGACTACCCGCACCAGATGTCCGGCGGCATGCGCCAGCGCGCCCTCATCGCCATGGCCCTGGCGTGCGAGCCGCGCCTGCTCATCGCCGACGAGCCGACGACCGCCCTCGACGTGACGATCCAGGCGCAGATCCTCACACTCCTCAAGAACCTCGTCGAGGAGACGGGCACGGCCCTGATCATGATCACGCACGACCTCGGCGTCGTCGCCGGACTCTGCGACGAGGTCAACGTCCTCTACGCCGGGCGCATCGTCGAGCGCGCCGAGCGGCACCCACTCTTCGAGCGCCCGCGCCACCCGTACACGAACGGCCTGCTCGAATCCATCCCCAAGCTCGGGGTCGGTCGCGGCGAGCGGCTCAACCCGATCCCCGGCTCGGTGGCCGACAACCTGCCGTGGACGAGCAGCTGCGCCTTCACCCCGCGGTGCCCCAACGCCATCGAGACGTGCCGACAGCAGACACCTCAGCTGGTGGAGGACTATGGCCGTGCCCTGCGCTGCTTCAACCCCGTGGAGGTGAGTCGATGACCTCGACCGTGAACCCAGATCACGACACGAGCGCGGCGGCCGAGACGGAGACTGATCGCCCGGACGTGCTCCTCGACGTCCGAGGGGTCAAGGTGCACTTCCCGATCAAGAAGGGCGTCATCTTCGACAAGGTCATCGGCCACGTGTACGCGGTCGATGGCGTGGACCTGCAGATCCGGCGCGGTGAGACGTACGGCCTCGTCGGGGAGTCCGGCTGCGGCAAGTCGACCCTGGGTCGGGCCATCCTCAACCTCGAGCCGCCGACCGAGGGCTCGGTGCGATTCGACGGGGTGGACATCGCGAGCCTCAAAGGCGAGGAGCTGCGACGCAAGCGCCAGCACCTTCAGATGGTCTTCCAGGACCCGATGAGCAGCCTCGACCCGCGGCAGTCGGTCGAGTCCCTGCTCCTCGAGTCCATGAAGGCACACGGCCTCGTCGAGGACGGGGCCGCCGCTGGCCAGCGCCTGCGTGAGCTGCTCGAGGCCGTCGGCCTGCCCCCAGCGGCGCTGAAGAAGTACCCGCACGAGTTCTCGGGTGGTCAGCGCCAGCGGATCGGCATCGCCCGGGCGCTCTCGGTCAACCCGAAGCTCATCGTCGCGGACGAGCCCGTCTCCGCGCTCGACGTGTCCGTGCAGGCCCAGGTCATCAACCTGCTCGAGGACCTGCAGGAGGAGTTCGGCCTCACGTATCTCGTCGTCGCGCACGACCTCGCCGTCGTGCGGCACATCAGCGACCGCGTCGGGGTGATGTACCTCGGGGCGCTCGCGGAGGAGGCGCCAGCCGACGACCTCTACGCGCGGCCGCTGCACCCGTACACCCGTGCGCTGCTCTCGGCCGTGCCCGTGCCCGATCCGGTCGTCGAGGACCAGCGGGAGCGGATCCTGCTGACGGGCGACCTGCCCTCTCCGGCCAACCCACCCTCCGGCTGCCGCTTCCACACCCGCTGTCCGTGGCGTCAGCCGACCCGGTGCCACACCGAGCGGCCGGCGCTGCGCGTCGTCGACATCGACGGCGTCCCCGAGGACCACCGGGTGGCCTGCCACTGGGCGGAGCAGATCGAGTCGGGCGAGCTGCGGCGGCACGAGGTGGAGGCCATCGCCATCGAGCAGAAGGTGTTGGTCGACGAGGCGGACTCGCCCATCATGGGTCCGACGTCGATCGGCGAGATCGGCTGAGGGGTCGGGGCACCGCTACGAGGGGTGCCCCTCCGCGTCAGCCTCGGTCTCGGCGAACTCGAGGCCGTGCTGGGCCAACGCCTCGGTCCAGGCCTTCATCGCCTTCGGGCCGACCCCGTGCAGCGCGGCGATCGCCGTCGCCGGATGGCGGGAGAGGTCCTGGAGCGTGCGGATCCCGGCTTCCTGCAGCGCTCGGTCGGCGGGGGCGGAGACGTGGGGCACCTCGAGGTCCGGCATGGCCGCTTCCCTTCGTCGGTCGGCTGTCCATCCATGATGCACACTCGGGAGCGCAGGGCGAGCGGTTGGCTGGGAGCGAGCCCAGCGGCATACGGCATCGGCTTTGTCCCCGGACACAGGAACCGGACACAGGAAGAGGTGCCACTCGCTCGGGGGTCCGAGTGGCACCTCTTTCACCCCCAACAGCGCACGAGGACTGGATCTCGTTACACCTTCGGTCAAGTTTTTTCCGCCCCCGGGAAGTAACGTCGGAGGTGGACAGTTGAACGTTGTATGAACGTCGACATCTGGTCCGATATCGCCTGCCCGTGGTGCTTCATCGGCAAGCGCCGCTTCGAGAAGGCTCTCGCCGAGTTCCCGCATCGTGACCAGGTGACCGTGACGTGGCACAGCTACCAGCTCGACCCGACGATCCCTGAGCGGTACGACGGCAGCGAGCTCGACTATCTGGCCAAGGTCAAGCGGATGGACCCGGCCCAGGTTCGCGGGATGCTCGACCACGTGACGTCGACCGCCGCGGCTGAGGGGCTGGAGTACGACTTCAACGGGCTCGTCGTCGCCAACAGCTTCGCGGCGCACGAGCTGTTGCACCTCGCAAAGGAACGTGGGGTCGCCGACACGGTCAAGGAGGCGCTGCTGTCCGCCCACTTCGAGAAGGGCCAGGACATCGGTGACCGGCAGGTGCTGGTCGCCATCGGCGTCTCGGCCGGGCTCGACGCCTCCGAGATCAACGCCGCGCTCGACAGCCGACGCTACCGCGAGGCGGTGAACGACGACATCCGGCGGGCCCGCAGCCTCGGCATCCAGGGCGTGCCCTTCTTCGTCATCGAGAACAGGTGGGGGATCTCCGGCGCCCAGCCGTCCGAGCTCTTCTCGCAGGCCCTCGACCAGGCCTGGCGCGAGAGCAACCCCCTCGTCATGGTGCAACCCGAGGGCGACGACACGGCCGCCTGCGGGCCGGACGGCTGCGCCATCTGAGCCACCATGCCTGGCGTTTGGGGACAGGTCTCGGTCCTGTCACGACCGGTGTGAGGATGACCCCTTCGGACCTGACCACGACGCTTCTGGGGTTACTGTGAAGTAAACATCTGGTGACCCAAGGAGGCGTGGTGAGCCCGATCCGCCCGCGGGAGGTGACCCTGCACGGCCACAAGCTGTCCTATGTCGACAGTGGCTCAGGCGAGGCGATCCTGTTCGTCCACGGCCTGCTCGGCTCGCACCGCAACTGGCGCCACCTCGTCGACCGCCTCGACAACACCAACCGCGTCATCGTGCCGGATCTGTTCGGCCATGGCGCCTCCGAGAAGCACGAGGGGGACTACTCCCCCTCCGCCCAGGCCGCCACCCTGCGGGACCTCATCGACCGCCTGGGCATCGACCGGGTGACCATCGTCGGACATTCCCTCGGGGGCGGCATCTCGCTCGCCTTCTGCTATCTCTTCCCGGAGCGGGTCGAGCGTCTGGTCCTCGTCGGCACCGGCGGGCTGGGCCGGGAGGTCAGCCCCGTGTTGCGGGCTGCCACGCTGCCGGTTGCCGACTGGGTGCTGCCCGTCCTCGCCTCGCCCTGGGTGCGCGGCAGTGCAGAGATGGTCGGGCGGGGGCTCTCCCTCTTCGGCTGGCGGGCGAGCCATGACATCCGCGCAGCCTGGGAGGGTTTCACCGAGCTGAGCGATGCCGACGCCCGGCGAGCCTTCCTGGCGACGACGCGCGCCGTGATGAACTCCCGTGGGCAGACCATCGCTGCCCACGAGTACCTCCTTGAGCTCGCTGCCCTACCGGTCCTCGTGGTCTGGGGGACCCACGACATGGTCATCCCGGTCGATCACGCGAAGCGCCTGAGCGAGCTCGCGCCGGCGTGCCGGGTCGAGATCTTCGACGGTGCGGGCCACGTCCCCCACCTCGACCAGCCTGACCGCTTCGCCGACGTGCTACGGGCCTTCATGGCGGTCACGGACCGGGGCGATGGACCCCCGACGGGTTCGGTGCCCACCGGCGATTCAGCGGGTCTCAAGGCACCGCGGCGCGCGCGGACCGGGCACCCTCGTCGCGGGGGCTCTTCCACCACCCGCGAGGATCGCCCGGCCTGAGCCGCGCGCTCACGAGCGGGCTGCTGGACGCCAGGAGGCAGCGAAAGAGGCGCCAGTCGCTCGGGGTCCGACTCGCGCCTCTCGCCGGAGCCATCGCTCCTTGCGCGGGGTCTGTTACACGAACGATCTCGGTGCCTTCGAGGCCCAGTTCAGCCAGGGGCGATCCATGACGGTCTGAGGCGACCACACGCGGATGGGTACGGTCCTTGGGTCCGACCGGCGGAGCGACCGCATGTGACGAGAGGGATCCAGGGAATGAGCCCCGACGATGTCGTCATCGCAGGGCGATACGTCCTGCTCGAGCGCATCGGTCTCGGCGGCATGGGCTCGGTCTGGCGAGCGCAGGACGAGCGCCTGCAACGAACCGTCGCCGTGAAGCTGTTGCACCTGCCTCCGGGCGCCAGCGACTCGGAGGCTCGGGTGGCCAAGGAGCGGGCGATGCGGGAGGCCCGCATCACCGCCCGTCTCCACCACCCTCATGCGGTACCTGTCTTCGACGTCGTCGAGCACGAGGGACAACCCTGCCTGGTCATGCAGTACCTCCCCTCCCGAACGTTGCAGGAAGTGCTCGCCGAGAGCGGCACCTTGCCCGTCGATGAGGCCGCGCTCATCGGTGCCGAGGTCGGTTCCGCGTTGACCGCTGCGCACGCCGTCGGAGTGGTGCACCGTGACGTCAAACCAGCCAACATCCTCATCACCGAGGACGGATCGGCCAAGATCAGCGACTTCGGCATCTCGCACGTACTCGGCGATGCCCGGTTGACCTCGACCGGCATGCTGACCGGCACGCCGGCATATCTGGCGCCGGAAGTGGCCCGCGGTGAGCCATCCTCGACCGCGTCGGACGTCTACTCCCTGGGCGCGACTCTCTTCGCCGCCGTGGAGGGCTCGCCGCCGTTCGGGATGGACGAGAATCCGATGGCGGTGCTGCATCGGGTCGCCTCCGAGCCGTTGACCCCGCCCGTCAGGGCCGGAGCCCTCACGCCCGTGCTCCTCGCCATGCTCGAACGCGATCCCGCGGCACGCCCCGCGATGGCCGAGGCGGCCGAGTGGCTCCAACGACTCGACCTGTCGGCTCCGATGGAGGAACAGCCAACCGCCCCGATGCTTCCGGTCACGACGATGCCGTTGCCGGCTGGCAGCGCCGACCCACCGGCGCCACCGACGGTCACGATGGGAACGCCCGCGGCGGCCGGAATGATCGGCTCGGCCAGCTCGATCGGCT
>DASUQN010000367.1:0-5362 GCA_036280515.1 Intrasporangium sp.
GAGCACCTCACCGGGGAGCGGCTCGGTGACCACTTCGAGCGGCGGTTTCACACGTACCAGCGGACGGGTGAGCGGTGCGACCGGTGTGGCCGCCGGATCCGGGAGCAGGTCCTCGGCGGGCGGACGCTCTACTGGTGTCCTGGCTGTCAGCGGCGCCGCAAACGCTGACCCGGTCACGTCGCGCAAACGCCAGCGATGTCGTCAATGCCCAGACGCCAGCCGTGCGGCATACGCTCTCCCCATGCTCCCTGCCGGAAGCCAGCCTGCACCGACCCATGTCATCGCGCACCTGAGCGACATGCACCTCATCGCCGGGGACGCGCTCCTGCACGGTCACATCGACACGGTGTCGCAGCTGCGCAAGGCGCTCGCCCGCGTTGAACAGTCAGCCCAGCACTTTGACGCGCTGGTCCTGTCCGGTGATCTCACCGACCAGGCGCAGCCCGACGCCTACGCACTCCTCCGCGAGACCGTCGAGCCAGTCGCCGCACGGCTCGGGGCGCCGGTCATCATGACGGGCGGAAACCACGACGAGCGCCGAGCACTCGCCCTTGGCCTCTACGACGTCGACACCGACGAGCCGCAGGACGCGGTGACGATGGTGCGCGGGCTGCGCATCATCGCGATGGACTCGGCTCTCCCCGGCTTCCATCACGGCGGCTTCTCCGACGCCCAATATGCTTGGCTCTCAGGCCAGCTCGCACAACCGGCCGAGCACGGCACGATCCTCGTCATGCACCACCCACCGATCATGTACCGCTCGCCGCTCATGCAGCTGCTCGACTTCGAGGAGACGTCCCGGCTGCGCGCAGCCCTCGAGGGCACCGACGTTCGCGCCATCCTCAGTGGACACCTGCACGTGACGAGCTTCGGGATGCTGGGCACGATCCCCGTCTTCGTCGCGGGAGGCGTGAGCTATGTCGACGACGCTGGCGCGCCCCGCGAGCTGCTCATGGGCGTCGACGGCCCCCAGTCCTGGAACCTCATCGAGGTCAACACGGATGGTGTCGTCGGCACGGTCGTCCCGGTCGAACAGCACAAGTCCTGGCCAGCCATCAGCGAGGCAGTCATCGACTACATCGGGACGGTGCCCGAGGAGCAGCGCCGGACCATCTTCTCGACCAAACGTTGAGCAAACTTCGATCCTCGAGATGTCGAGGACCAAGGGCGTCAGTCGACCTAGGGGTGTCCGTACCCACACCCCAGCGCCTACCAAGGAGCAGACATGACCACCAGCCAGACCACCCATTCGACCACCCGCTCGGCGGACGGGACGCCGATCGCCTACGAAACGTATGGCACCGGCCCCGTCGTGGTCGTCGTCGGAGGCGCCTTCAACGACCGCAACGCCGGCCGTGAGCTCGCCCAGGCGGTCGCGGCGCACGGGCTCACCGGCGTTGCCTACGACCGCCGTGGGCGGGGAGACAGCGGCGACACCAGGCCCTACGCCGTCCGGCGGGAGATCGAGGACCTCACCGCCGTCATCAGCGCAACCGGCGGCACCGAGGCGGCGGGCCACCGTGCCCACGCCCACGGGGTCTCCTCCGGCGGCGCGCTCGTCCTGGAGGCAGTCGCCGCAGGCGCCCCTGTCGCCACCGCCTCGGTCCTCGAGCCGCCCTACAAGGTCGAGGGAGCCCCGCCGTGGCCAGAGCGCTACATCGAGACGCTCGAGGACCTCGAGGCCGCGGGCGACCGTGAAGGAATCCTGCGCTACTTCCACACCCGCGCCGTCGGCCTCCCCGAGGAGATGCTCGACGGGATGCGCGGCACGCCGATGTGGGAGGCGCTGCTCGCCCTGACCTACACGGTCCGCTACGACGGCCTGTGCATGGGCCCCAGCCCGAGCATGCCGGACGAGCTGCTCGCGAGAATCGAGGCCCCGGTCCTCGCCGTCAGCAGCACCGGCACGGCGATGCCCTTCCTCCCGGCAGCCGCCCGAGCAGTGGCAGAGTCCCTGCCCAAGGGTGAGTACCAGCAGCTCGAGGGCGGATTCCACGAGGTGCCAGCGGCGACCCTGGCGCCGGTCATCGCCGACTTCATTCGTCGAGCCAGCAGCTGATCAAGGTCCGCGCCCACACGCGAGTCACGTTGCCGCGCAAGGCAACTCAGCGGCATACGACATGTCA
Source organism: Intrasporangium sp. (assembly GCA_036280515.1). GTDB lineage: Bacteria > Actinomycetota > Actinomycetes > Actinomycetales > Dermatophilaceae > Intrasporangium. Next base: position 2,127 of record DASUQN010000367.1, read on the forward strand.
ACCAAGGAGCGCCAACGCAGGGTTGTGCTCGGGCGGAACCACCTCGCGTGGCGGCTCGGGGGACGTCCCGCCACCGAAAGGCGACCCGCCCAACGCCGCCCGGTCGTGCTCCGCGGCCCACACCGACAGGTCCGGCCCTCCGGGGATCACCCCGGTCGGGTTGATGTCGCGGTGCACGACGTAGTAGTGGGCCTTGATGTGCGTGAAGTCGATCGTGTCGCCGAAGCCCGGCGTCTGGAAGAGGTCGCGTGCGTAACCCCACAGGTTCGGCAGCTCGACGAGCTTGACCCGGTTGCACTTGAAGTGGCCGTGGTAGACGGGGTCGAAGCGGACCAGCGTCGTGAAGAGCCGCACGTCCGCCTCCGTGATGTGCTCGCCGACGAGGTAGCGCCGCGTGGCCAGGTGCTCCTCGAGCCAGTCGAGGCGGCGCCAGAGCCGATCGTAGGCCGCGTCGTACGCCTCCTGGGTCCCTGCAAAACCGCACCGGTAGACCCCGTTGTTGACCTCGGTGTAGTTCACCTGGGCCATGTCGTCGATCTCGTCGCGCAGCCGTTCAGGGTAGAGGTCGGGCGCCCCCTCCCGGTGGTGGGCGCGCCACTCCGTCGAGAGGTCCAGGGTGATCTGGGCGAAGTCGTTGGTGGCGACGGCGCCGGAGGGGATGTCGACGATGGCCGGGACGGTGATCCCGCGGGGATAGTTCGGGTCGCGCTTGAAGTAGGCATCCTGGATCCGCGGAATGCCGAGCACCGGGTCGATGCCGCCGGGGTCGAGGTCGAAGGTCCAGCTTCGCTCGTCGTGCACCGGACCGCAGATCCCCATCGACAGCACGTCCTCGAGGCCGAGCAGCCGGCGCACGATGATCGCGCGGTTGGCCCAGGGGCACGCCCGCGCCACGACGAGGCGGTAGCGCCCCGGCTCCACCGGGTAGCCCTCAATGCCGTCAGCCGTGATCCGGGTGGTGATGTACCGCGTGTCCCGCTCGTACGTCGGCTCGACATAGGTGTCCTGCTCGGTCATGTCCCAACCATAGGTCCGTATGCCGCTGGGCTGGTTCCACACACGGGTGACGGCTTGGCGTTGGTCGGGTCGTGCTCCTCCGCAGGGCCGGACACGCGCGTTCGTCCCGCCCGGGACAGAATGGGGGCATGGACCTCCGAGGGCAGGAGCTGCGCCGTGCGTGACCTGCGCCCGTTGACCGTCGACCGCGTCGCCGACCTCGCTGGTGACTCGGCGCTGTGCACCTTCTGGCAGACCGTGCCGCGCAACGGCGACATCACCCCCATGGAGCCGCTCGACGTGCTGACCGACTGGGTTCGGGACGTGACCACGAACTGGGGCCCACCCGGCCGCATCGCCTATGTCGACGACCGACCGGTCGGCCACGTCCTCCTCGTCCCGGCCCGCTTTGTGCCGCGCCTCGCCGCCTTCCCGACCACGCCGTCCGATCCGGCGACACTGATGCTCGTCACGGTGCGCATCAACGCTGACCAGCGGGGTCGGGGCCTGCGCAAGGTCCTGGTCCAGTCGGCGGTCAAGGAGGCCCTGCGCCACCGGGTGCGGTCCATCGAGGTCATCGCGGCTCGTCCCCAGGCGTTGGGCAAGCACCCCTGTGTCCTCGAGAGCACCTTCGTCGAGAACCTCGGCTTCCGGGTGGCGAGGGACCACCCGGTCTACCCGCGCCTGCGCCTCGACCTGCGCACGATCGTGACGGTCCGCGATGGAGCGGCCGCGGCGGTGCGCAAGGCGCTCGCCAAAGTGGCCGGCGTCCACCCGGTCCCGGAGACCCCTCCCGACGGAGTCACGCGCGCCCGCGTCGTCACCGCCGGTCGCTGGGTGGCCGCCCCTGATGCGGCTGACGCGCCTGAGCCAGGTCGATCGACTCGAGGTGACGGCGCAGGTCGGCAAGTCTGAGCATGCCCGTAGGCCCGGTGTCCGCTTCGCCCAGGTAGAGGCGTTGCAGCGCGACCACGACGCCCTCGGCGATGCGGTCGAGCGTGTGCGAGTTGGACAGCACCGAAACATCGGACGGATGGCTGAGGTAGCCGACGTCGAGCCGGACCGCCGGCATCCGGGTCCGGCGCAGCAGGGTCCAGCTCCGTGGGTGGGTCCGGCAGTCGGTGAGGCCGCTTCGGGCCACGACCTCGCGCAGGAGCAGGTCCGCGAAACGCTCGCCGATGACCGACCAGCCGCGGCTGGGCCCGGCTGCTGCACCGGGTCTGTCGCTGGGTTGGCCGTTGGGTTGGTCGTTGGGTTGGTGGCTGGGTTGGTCCCGCGGTTGGTCCCGCGGTTGGCCGGCGGGTGGGTCGCCCTGTCCGTAGAAGAACGTCGCCGCGCCGTGGGCTGCGATCCCGCCGGAGTGGTCGGTGTGGATCGACAGGAGCAGATCGGCGTCGATCGAGTTTGCCAGCGTCGCCCGCTCGGCGTCCTCGCCACCGGGCCCGCTGGTCCGCGTGAACACGACGTCCACGCCATGTGCGGTGAGCCGTCCCTCGATCCGATGCGCCAGGTCGAGGGCGAGGTCGGATTCGACGAGGCCGTACCCGGTGCTCCCCGGGTCGTCGCCGCCGTGACCCGGGTCGAGGACGATGGTGCGTCCGCTCAGGCGGTAGCCGCCGCGCCGGATCTGCTCACGCTCCTGCAGCGCGATGGCGGAGCCCCCGGTCACGGACCTGCGCAGAGCCACGAAGGCGCGCATCGTCTCCGGGCCGAGCGTCCCGTCGGCGTCGAGGCCCACCCCCGCCTGGAAACGGCGGAGGGCGGCATCGGTCGCCTCCGCGTGGATCCCGTCGATCTTGCCGGGGCTGAAGCCGAGCTCGGCTAGGCGGGCCTGGAGCTGGGCCACGTCGTCGCCCTCGAGGGGGTGGCCGGGCAGGTACCGCAGGATGCGGTCCCCGAGCGACCACCGTGCGCCGTCGAGGACGGAGTACGTCGACCGGCCGACGATGCCGTCGACGAGGAGGCCGCGCCGCTGCTGGAAGGACTTGACGGCCCACTCGACGTCCTCGCCGAACTCGACGCTCTCGCGCGGCCCGGCGCTGGCGGCCCGATCGGCCGGCAGGTCACCGGTGAGGACGAGCCGGTCGCAGACGTCGGCTACGGCGAGTCCACGGTCTCCGCGACGGAGCACGACAACCTGGTGCGGGGTCACGGGCCTCCTTCGGGGACGGGGACCTGTGCACTGTAGTACGCCGATGGGGTGGCACCGCGAAGGCGGACCACCCCATCAGGTCGAGCTC
>DASUQN010000368.1:0-4342 GCA_036280515.1 Intrasporangium sp.
GCCAACGACATCAAGCCGAACCTCAAGGACGGCGCGGCGCTGCTCTTCGGACACGGCTTCAACATCCGGTTCGGCTACATCAAGCCCGAGGCGGACGCCGATGTCCTCATGGTCGCCCCGAAGGGGCCCGGCCACATCGTCCGTCGCGAGTTCGCCGACGGCCGTGGCGTGCCCGTGCTCCTCGCGGTCGAGCAGGACGCAACCGGTACCGCCTGGGACCTCGCCCAGTCGTACGCGAAGGCGATCGGCGGCCTCCGCGCCGGCGGCATCAAGACGACGTTCACCGAGGAGACGGAGACCGACCTCTTCGGCGAGCAGGCGGTCCTGTGCGGCGGGGCGAGCCAGCTCGTCATGTACGGCTTCGAGACGCTCGTCGAGGCCGGCTACCAGCCCGAGGTCGCCTACTTCGAGTGCCTGCACGAGCTCAAGCTCATCGTCGACCTCATGATCGAGGGCGGCATCGCCAAGCAGCGCTGGTCGGTCTCGGACACGGCGGAGTACGGCGACTACGTCTCCGGACCGCGCGTCATCGACCCGCACGTCAAGGAGAACATGAAGGCCGTCCTCGCGGACGTGCAGAACGGCTCCTTCGCCAAGCGGTTCATCGATGACCAGGACGCGGGCGCCCCGGAGTTCAAGGCCCTGCGCGAGAAGGGCGCCCAGCACCCGATCGAGGCCACCGGCCGCGACCTGCGCAAGCTCATGGCCTGGGTGAGGCAGACGGACGAGGACTACACCGAGGGTTCCGCTGCGCGCTGACAGGCGGCCCGGCCACCCCCAGTCGGTCGATGTGATCGATCGGGTCATCGCTCGATCGATCACCTCGACTCGGGAGCAGCCTCAGCGGGCCGCGGCGCCAATGGCCTCCGCGAGGTCGTTGGGGCGGCTCCACATCGGCCAGTGCCCCGTGGGCAGATCGACCAGCTCGAGCTCGGTCAGGCGGGTGACCTCTGCGAACATCGGGTGCCCCTGCTGCGCCAGACCCATCATCACCTCGGACGACAGCGACGTCGCGATGATCGTGGTCGGCACACCGAGGCGGGCGTCGTCGCTCAAGCGGAGGGGCTCTCGCGCCACGGCTGCGGGCACCGGAACGGCGCGCTCGCGGAAGGTCGCGAGGTCCTGCTCGCTGAGACCCTCGAGGCTTGCACCGCCCGCCGTCAGCTCGTCCCAGGGCGGCAAGCCGATCGACTCGACGTCCTCGTCGATGGCCTCGTCGAAGACTGACCCATCGGCGGCCGGCCCGCTGTCGACGTAGATGACTCGGCGGACGGCCCGCGGGTTGCGGTCGAGCACGCCGGTGATGACCCGACCGGCGCCGCTGTGCGCGACCACGACCGGCGGCTCGGGTTGTCGGGAGACGACCTGGTCGAGGGCGTCGATCTGGTCCGACAGGGTCGCATTGGCCTCACCCGAGGACGCCCCGGGCAGGGTGACGGCCTCGACGTGGTGCCCGCTCCGAGTGAGCCGACCGGCGACGGCGTCCCAGGCCCATCCGCCGAGCCAGTGCCCCGGGACGAGCAGGATGGGCACACGCGTGGTCTCGTTGTCGTTCATACGCCGACGCTACGGTCGTCACAGGTCAGCCGCATGTCACTATTTGTGGCACTGATCGTGCCATGCTGAGGCGGTGAACCGGACCGATCGCCTCCACGCCATCGGCGAGGCCCTGAGACGTGCCGGCCGGCGGGGCCGGACTGCGGACAGTCTGGCCGCAGAGTTCGAGGTCAGCACGAGGACCATCAAGCGCGACCTCGCCTCGCTCATGGCCCGGGGCCTGCCGATGTGGGCGCGGACGGGTCCGGGCGGTGGCTACGTGCTCGATGAGCGCACGTCGCTGCCACCGGTCAACCTCAACGCCGCCCAGGCTGTCGCCCTGAGTGCCGCGGTGGCCGCGTCCTCCGGCGCACCGTTCGGGGACGCCGCCCGGGCGGCGACCCGAAAGGTGCTCGACGTCGTCGATCCCGCCACGAGGAGCAGAGCGCAGGCCCTCGCCAAGCGCGTCTGGGTGGACGTCGGCCCCGGGGCACCTCGTCGGATCATGACCGCTCTCGAGGGAGCCCTCGCCGAGCAGGTGACGGTCAACCTCACCTACGAGGACGCGGCTGGGCGGGTCAGTCGCCGAGAGGTCGAGCCGATGATCTTCGCCCTCGCGGGCGGCAGGTGGTACCTCGTCGCGTGGTGTCGAGTCCGGCGCGGCGTGCGCTGGTTCCGCCTCGAGCGCGTCAGGGGAGCGGTGGCCACGCGCACGGCGTGCCCGCAGCGGTCCGTTTCTGTCATCGGCACCCCGCCGCCGTCGGCCCACACCGTGGAGACGTGAGGATGTCCTGCTCGGCTGCGCGGGCGGTGTAGCAGCTGGGCGCGGCCCGCTGGCTTGACCAGCGAGACGCACCCGCGCGGACATCCACGACCCGGGACGAGCGACTGTCGCAGGCCGTGGTCCCGCCATTCGGGACGGCAGGTCCACTGCGTGATACCCGTCACGCGGACGCCGATTCCGTTCACATGCTGGTTGGACCTGATGACCCCGACCGTGACCTGCGCCTACACTTTGGGCGGCACATCGCGGTGCCGTTGACTGGCCCGCGTCCTACCCGGGCCGCGCACCCGCCCGAAAGGATCCCCTGTGACCAAGGCCGTTGTCCTCATCGCCGAAGAGCTCTCACCCGCCACGATCGAGGCGCTCGGACCGGACTTCGAGGTGCGCACCTGCGACGGAGCCAACCGCGAGGAGCTCCTCCCGGCGCTCGCCGACGTCGATGCGGTGCTCATCCGCTCGGCGACGAAGATGGACGCCGAGGCGATCGCAGCCGGCAGGCGTCTCAAGGTCATCGCGCGTGCCGGTGTGGGACTGGACAACGTCGACGTGCAGGCCGCGACGCAGGCCGGCGTCATGGTCGTCAACGCGCCGACGTCCAACATCACCTCGGCCGCGGAGCTGGCCATCGCCCTGCTGCTCGCCACGGCCCGCAACATCGCCCCGGCCAACCAGTCCCTCAAGGGTGGCGCCTGGAAGCGGAGCAAGTACTCCGGCGTCGAGCTGCTCGAGAAGACGGTCGGTGTCATCGGGCTCGGCCGCATCGGCGCCCTGGTTGCCGAGCGCCTCAAGGGCTTCGGCATGAAGGTGCTCGCCTACGACCCGTACGCCTCGCCGGCCAAGGCGGGCCTCGTCGGGGCCCAGCTCGTCGGCCTCGACGAGCTGCTCGCCCAGTCCGACTTCATCACCATCCACCTCCCGAAGACGCCGGAGACGGTGGGCCTCATCGGCGAGGACGCCCTCTCGAAGGTCAAGCCCACGGTGCGCATCATCAACGCAGCCCGCGGCGGCATCCTCGACGAGGCCGCCCTGGCCCGCGCGATCGCCGACGGCCGCGTCGCCGGTGCCGGCCTCGACGTCTTCGCGACCGAGCCCACCACGGAGTCCCCGCTCTTCGATCACGAGTCCGTCGTCGTGACGCCGCACCTCGGTGCCTCCACCGAAGAGGCTCAGGAGAAGGCAGGCGTGTCCGTCGCCAGGTCGGTCCGCCTCGCGCTCTCGGGCGAGCTGGTGCCGGATGCCGTCAACGTGTCCTCGGGATACATCGCCGAGGAGGTCCGTCCCGGCATCCCGCTGGTCGAGAAGCTCGGCCGGATCTTCACCGCCGTCGCAGGCGCCGTGCCGGCCCAGCTCGACGTCGACGTGCGCGGCGAGATCACCGCGCACGACGTCAGCGTGTGGAAGCTCGTCGCCCTCAAGGGCCTGTTCACCGACGTCGTCGAGGACCCGGTGACCTACGTCAACGCGCCCATCCTTGCCGAGCAGCGCGACTGTCAGGTGCGGCTGCTCACCGAGTCCGACGCGGGCGACTTCCGCAACATCACCACGCTGCGCGGCACCCTCGCCGATGGCACGATCGTCAGCGTCTCGGGCACGCTCACCGGCCCGAAGATGGTCGAGAAGCTCGTCGGCATCAACGGCCACGACCTCGAGGTCCCGTTGTCCGACCACATGCTCGTCTTCGAGTACTCCGATCGCCCCGGCATCATCGGCGCGGTCGGCAAGCTGCTCGGCGACGCCGACGTGAACATCGGCGGCATGCAGGTCTCCCGTCAGGCGGACCGGGCGATCGGCGTGCTCAACGTCGACAGCGCGGTCTCGGCGCAGCTGGGCAACGAGATCGCCGCCACCGTGGACGCCAAGACGTTCACCGTCGTCAATCTTCAAGACTGACAAGCACATTCCGTATGCCGCTGAGCTGGGACCGCGCGTATCGCGCACTCCGAGCCCAGCGGCATACGACATCGAGTGTGCAGGTTGCGCCGGCGCGAGGTGCACACTCGACGGGAACTCCTGCGGCCACAT
>DASUQN010000369.1:0-11803 GCA_036280515.1 Intrasporangium sp.
GAGGTCGACGAGGTGTTCTGCCTGGGCAACTGCGCCCTCGGCCCGTCCGGAATGATCGACGGGCGCCTCCACGGGCGGCTCTCGTCCGAGCGCCTTCTCGGCCTCACCGAGGAGTGGGTGCGATGAGCGCGAAGCGCGCGATCACCGTGTACGTGCCCGGCGACTCGAGTGCGGTCGCAGTTGGCGGCGACGAGGTCGCTGCCGTGCTGGCGGACTACGTCGGCGTCAACGTGGTGCGCACCGGCTCTCGGGGGATGCTGTGGCTCGAGCCGCTCGTGGAGGTGGAGACGCCCGACGGTCGGGTCGGCTACCCGAACGTCACTCCGGGTGTGGTGGTCGGCCTGGTCGACGAGGGGTTGTTCTCCGGCGCGGCGGTCGGTGGGTCGATCGGCGTCGTGGACGAGTATCCGTGGCTCGCCCGCCAGCGGCGCGTCTCCTTTGCCCGGGTCGGGGTCATCGAGCCGACGAGCATCTCCGACTACGAGGCACACGGTGGTTGGCGCGGGGTGCGCAGGGCGCTCGAGCTGTCGCCAGCGGCAGTAGTGGAGGAGGTGACCGCGTCCGGCTTGCGCGGCCGTGGTGGCGCCGGGTTCCCCACCGGCGTGAAGTGGCGCACCGTCCTCGACGCGTCGGCCGACGTGAAGTTCGTGTGCTGCAACCTCGACGAGGGCGACAGTGGGACCTTCGCCGATCGGATGCTCGCCGAGGGGGACCCCTTCACCCTGATCGAGGGCATGCTCATCGCGGCGCACGCGGTCGGGGCGCGTGAGGGCTTCATCTACTGCCGGTCCGAGTACCCGGCCGCAGCAGCGATGCTTCGTCGGGCCATCGATATCGCCTACGCCCGCGGCTGGCTCGGCGAGCGCATCCAGGGCAGCGACCTGTCCTTCGACCTCTTCGTCCGTCTCGGTGCCGGGGCCTACATCTGCGGCGAGGAGACCTCGATGCTCGAGTCGCTCGAGGGCCGGCGCGGCGAGGTGCGGGCCAAGCCGCCGATCCCGGCGATCGAGGGGCTGTTCGGCCGGCCGACGGTCGTCAACAACGTGCTCACCTTCGCGGCCGCGCCGATGATCCTCGCCGATGGCGGGACGGCCTACGCGGCGCTCGGCTCCGGGCGGTCTCGGGGCACGCAGGTCTTCCAGCTCGCCGGCAACATTCGCCAGGGCGGCATCGTCGAGACCGACTTCGGGGTGTCGCTGCGTGAGCTCGTCGAGGACTTCGGCGGAGGCACGTTGTCCGGACGGCCGGTCCGGGCGGTGCAGGTGGGCGGGCCGCTGGGGGCGTACCTGCCCGCGGACGGCCTCGATGTGGCGATGGACTACGAGGCCCTCCTCGAGGTCGGTGGCATGCTCGGGCATGGCGGGATCGTCGTCTTCGACGACACGTTCGACGCGGCACGGATGGCCCGGTTCGCCATGGAGTTCTGCGCCAAGGAGTCCTGCGGCAAGTGCACGCCGTGTCGGGTCGGCTCGGTCCGCGGCGTCGAGACGATCGATCGGATCATCGCCGGGACCGACCGCGACCGGAACCTGGTGCTCCTCGACGACCTGTGCACCACGATGACAAAGGGGTCGCTCTGCGCCATGGGCGGCCTCACCCCGATGCCGGTGCAGAGCGCGCTCCGGCACTTCGCGGAGGACTTCGACAGGAGGACCCCATGACCACGTCCCGTGTCTCCGGTGCGGCGCATGCGTCCTATGGGACGAGCCCATACTCGCCCGAGCCGGACTACGGCACTCCCGCGGTCGGCGGCGAGCTCACGGCGCACGTCACCATCGACGGCGTCGGCGTCGACGTCCCAGCGGGGACCTCCGTCCTTCGCGCAGCCTCGGAAGCGGGCATCGAGATCCCCAAGCTCTGCGCCACGGACTCTCTCAAGGCATTCGGGTCGTGTCGGCTCTGCCTCGTCGAGATCGAGGGTGGCAAGGGGACGCCCGCCTCGTGCACGACCCCCTGCGTCGACGGCATGGTCGTGTCGACGCAGACGAAGCAGGTGCGCGACCTGCGTCGCGGGGTCATGGAGCTCTACCTGTCCGACCACCCGACCGACTGTCCGGGGTGTGCTCGCGGGAACTGCGAGATGCAGGGGTTGGCACGGCAGGTCGGCGTGGCCGAGGTCCGCTACGGGCTCGATGGAGCCAACCACCTGTCGGATCCGGCGGACGTCTCGAACCCGTACTTCGCCTATGACCCCAAGGCGTGCATCGTGTGCTCGCGCTGCGTCCGGGCCTGCTCGGAGGTCCAGGGGACGTTCGCCCTCACCGTCGAAGGTCGTGGCTTCGACTCTCGCGTGTCAGCGAGCGGAGCGCCGAGCTTCCTCCAGTCTGAGTGCGTCTCGTGCGGCGCCTGCGTGCAGGCGTGTCCGACCGACGCCTTGACCGAGAAGTCCGTCATCGAGCTGGGCATGCCGACGCGGTCCGTCGACACGACCTGCGCCTACTGCGGTGTCGGCTGCTCGTTCCGGGCGGAGGTGCAGGGCGCCGGCGACGAGACCCGAGTGGTCCGGATGATGCCGAGCAAGGCCGGCGGGGCGAACGAGGGCCACTCGTGCGTCAAGGGTCGCTTCGCCTACGGCTACGCCTCGCACCGCGACCGGCAGCTGTCGCCGCTGGTCCGCGACTCGATCCACGATGACTGGCGCACGGCGTCGTGGGACGAGGCGATCGAGCGGATCGCCGCCGGGTTCAAGGACATCCAGGCTCGGCACGGGATCGGCGCCATCGGCGGTATCTCGTCCTCGCGCTGCACCAACGAGGAGGTCTACGTCGTCCAGAAGATGGTGCGAGCGGCTTTCCGCAACAACAACATCGACACGTGCGCCCGGGTGTGCCACTCCCCGACCGGCTATGGCCTCAACCAGACGTTCGGCACGTCGGCCGGCACTCAGGACTTCGCCTCCGTCGAACACTGCGACGTGATGCTGCTCATCGGGGCCAACCCGACAGACGCGCACCCCGTCTTTGCGTCGCGGATGAAGCGACGCCTGCGGGAAGGGGCGCGGATCATCGTCGCCGACCCCCGCCGCATCGATCTCGTCCGGTCGCCGCACGTGGAGGCGTCCCACCACCTGCCGCTCCTGCCGGGCAGCAACGTCGCCTTCATCAACGCGATGGCGCACGCCATTGTCACCGAGGGACTGCATGACGAGGAGTACCTGCGCTCACGGTGCGAGAACGTGGATGAGTACCTCGCCTTCATCGTCGGGGCGGAGAACTCCCCCGAAGCCACCGCCGCTGCGACGGGCATCGACCCGGCGGAGCTTCGGGCGGCGGCGCGCCTCTACGCGGCCGGACCCAACTCGGCGATCTACTACGGCTTGGGCGTCACCGAGCACAGTCAGGGCTCGACGATGGTCATGGGTCTGGCCAACCTGGCCATGATCACCGGAAACGTCGGGCGTGAAGGCGTCGGCGTCAACCCGCTCCGCGGGCAGAACAATGTGCAGGGCTCGTGCGACATGGGCTCCTTCCCGCACGAGCTGCCGGGCTACCGCCACATCGGCCTCGACGACGTCCGCGGCATCTACGAGTCGATGTGGGGGCTGGCGCTGGACCCCGAGCCTGGGCTGCGGATCCCCAACATGTTCGACGCCGCGATCGGCGGATCGTTCAAGGGGCTCTACGTCCAGGGCGAGGACATCGCCCAGTCCGACCCCAACCTGAACCACGTGCGTGAGGCGCTGACGTCGATGGAGCTCGTCGTCGTGCAGGACCTCTTCCTCAACGAGACGGCGAAGTACGCGCACGTCTTCCTGCCCGGCACGTCGTTCCTCGAGAAGGACGGCACGTTCACCAACGCCGAGCGTCGCCTCAACCGAGTCCGTCCGGTGTTGCCGAGCCGAACGGGCAAGGACGAGTGGGAGATCGTCTGCGACATCGCCACCGCAATGGGGTTCCCCATGTCGTATCCCGACGCTGCGGCCATCATGGACGAGATCGCGGCGACGACCCCGACCTTCGCCGGCGTCTCCTTCGCACACCTCGATGCCGAGGGCAGCATGCAGTGGCCGTGCAACGACCGGGCTCCGCTCGGGACGCCGACGATGCACGTCGGCGAGTTCGTCCGTGGCAAGGGCCGACTCATCCCCACGGTCTACGTCCCGACGACCGAGACCACGAGCCGCCGCTATCCGCTCATCCTCACGACCGGTCGCATCCTGACCCAGTACAACGTCGGCGCGCAGACCCGGCGAACGGCAAACGAGAAGTGGCATCCCGAGGACGTCCTCGAGATCCACCCGGCCGACGCCGAGATGAGGGGCATCCGCAGCGGCGACCGCGTCGAGCTGACGAGCCGGGTCGGGACGACGACCCTGCACGCGGTCGTCTCCGAGCGGATGCAACCGGGGGTGGTGTACACGACCTTCCACCACCCGGTCACGGGGGCCAACGTCGTGACCACGGAGAACTCGGACTGGGCGACGAACTGCCCGGAGTACAAGGTCACCGCGGTCCAGGTCGGCGTCGCCAACGCCGGTGACGAGGCGCTCGCCCAGGCCGCCGAGGCGGTGGCGTCAGGGTGAGCGCGCGCCTCCCGCCCGAGATTCGCCTGGGCAACGACATCTGCCGTGCCTTCCGCCATCTGCCACCGGACGCGGCGGCCGCGGCGGTCGCGACGCACCTGAAGAAGTTCTGGGACCCGAGGATGCGACGAGCTCTCGTCGAGCGGGTCCGGGAAGGCGATCCACGCATCGATCCGCTGCTGGCCGCCGCCACGGCGTCCTACCTGGGTGGCCAGGTGGACCGCGCCGAGGTGGCCGAACCCTCCGGCGGCTGAGCTCTCGCATCACCCCCTCGAGTGGCCCCGTTCTCCACACTCAACGCCTCGAGTGGCCCCGGTCTCCACAGCGACACCGCCGGGACGCTGGGGAATGCGGGGCCACTCGAGTTGGTGTGGCGAGTGAGCCCCGCTCCCCCGGTCGCGTGGAAGCGGGGCCGAGCCCAGCGGCATACGGCTGGAGGTTTGTTCTTGGCCTCAGAGGTTGATCATGTGGCCGGCGATGCCCTCGACGGCCTCCTTCATCGCCTCGCTGAGGGTGGGGTGCGCGAAGACGTTGCGGGCCACCTCATCGGCGGTGAGGTCCCACATCTGGGCGAGGGTGAGCGCGGGCAGGAGCTCGGTGACCTCCGGGCCGATCAGGTGGGCGCCGAGGATCTCGTTGTGCTCGGAGTCGGCCACGATCTTGACGAAGCCGACTCCCTCGGCCATGCCGCGGGCCTTGCCGTTGGCCGAGAACGGGAAGCTCGCCGTCTTGACGTCGTACCCCTTCTCCCTGGCCTGCGCCTCCGAGTACCCGAACGAGGCAATCTGCGGCTGGCAGAAGGTCGCTCGCGGGATCATGTCGTAGTTGAGCTCCATGGTCTCGGCGTCGCCGATGGTCTCGGCCGCCACGACGCCCATCGCCTCAGCCGTGTGGGCCAGCATGAGCTTGCCGGTCACGTCACCGATGGCGTAGACGTTCGGCACACTCGTGCGGCACCGGCCATCGACCTCGATGGCTCCGCGGTCGGTCATCCTGAGGCCGAGGCTCTCGAGACCGTAGCCCTCGATGCGGGGAGCGAAGCCGAACGCGGCCAGGAACTTGTCGGCCTCGATGACCTGCTCGTCACCGCCGGCTGCGGGCGTCACCCTGACGCGCACGCCGGAGCCGGTGTCCTCGACGTTCTGGACCGCGGTCGAGAGCATGACCTTGACGCCGAGCTTCTTGTACTGCTTGAGCAGCTCCTTGGACACGTCCGCGTCCTCGGTCGGCACCATCCGGTCGAGGAACTCGACGATCGTCACGTCGACACCGAAGTTGGTGAGCACGTAGGCGAACTCGACGCCGATGGCGCCGGAGCCGCCGATGACGATCGAGCCGGGAAGGTTCGCGTCGAGGATCTGCTCCTCGTAGGTGACGACGTTCGGGCTCACCTGCATGCCGGGGAGCATTCGCACCGTGGCACCGGTGCCGATGATGAGGTTGTCAAAGGTGATGGTGCGTGAGGAGCCGTCGTTGAGGGCGACGTCCACGGACGACGCGCTGGTGACCGTCCCCCAGCCGTCGACCTCCTCGATCTTGTTCTTCTTCAGCAGGTAGTGCACGCCCTTGGCGCTCGCGTCGGCGACGCCACGGCTACGTGAATGGGTCGTGGCGTAGGACATCGTCGCGTCGCCCTCGATCCCGAAGGTCTTCTTCTCGTGCGTGATGATGTGGGCGATCTCCGCGTTGCGCAGGAGTGCCTTGCTGGGGATGCAGCCGACATTGAGGCAGACGCCGCCCCAGTACTGCTTCTCCACGACCGCAACCTTCTTGCCCAGCTGGGCCGCGCGGATCGCCGCCACGTAGCCTCCGGGTCCGGCACCGAGCACAACGACATCGAAATCAGCCATGGCGACAGCCTATCGGGGCGCACCTACTGGCCAGGGCGCCGTCCGGGCTCGCTCGAGGGGCGGTGGCGGCTCGCGCATTCGCTCACTCACGAGGACGCTCGCGCGGCAGTGCGGCGATCGCCTCGTCGACATCGAGGCCGGTGATCTGGAGCAGGTCGACGACGACGGAACGAAGCTGGGCAAGGACGGTCTCCGTGGCGAGGTTGTCGGTGCGCGGCAGGTACGACGTCGCGACCGCCACCTCGATCACTGCCTTCCGGGCGATGTCAGGACTGGCGTTCTCCGCGAGTGCGCGGGCGATGACGTCCGTGGCGTCGGCCAGCTGGCCGATCACCTCGCGATACCCGGGCGGCAGGTTCTCGCCGCGACCGACAACGGCTGCGACCTTGCGAATCAGCACGCGGGTGCTGCGCATGGCGAGGTCCAGGGGTTCGATGAGGTCGGCCATCTTGCGAACGCCCGGGCCCTGCCGCCGCGAGAACGGCGAGCTGTGCAGGACGGACAGGCCCTCGTCGGCGGCCGTTGTCAGCTCTCGAAGCAGCGACTCGGTCTGGCGGGCCGATGCGAGGACCGCCGCGGCGGCCGCCACGTCCCGGTCCTCGGCGCTCGCTGCGGCGCGTCGGAGCAGCTCGCTGATCTTGCGGGCGACCTCTGACGCCGCGACCCGCGGGCGGCGCAGTGGTGCCTGCGGGGCGATGGTCGCAGCGACGAGGGCCACGCCACCGCCGATGAGGGCGTCGGTCCACCGCGTGAACGCCTGCCCGGGCGTCGGCGCCAGGGCGGCCACGACGATCCCCTGTACCCCCGCTTGCATGACGAGGACCGGGCCGCCACCGACGAGCAGGGCCAGACTCATCGCGACGATGACGACCACCGCGATCTGCCATCCACCGGTCCCCGCGAGGCTGACGAAGAGGTCAGCAGTGAAGACACCGACGGCGACGCCGATGGCCACCTCGATGACGCGACGGAGCCGCTGGCCGTACGAGATCCCCAGGCACACCACGGCGACGATGGGCGCGAAGAACGGTGTGGGATGGGAGAGGACGTCGCTTGCCACCCACCAGGCGACCCCCGCGGCCAGGGCGCTCTGGACGAGCAGGAAGGCCCGCGAGCGCACCCGGCCGATGCGGCTGGACATCCCCACGCGGCTGCGGTCCCACGCCCGGTCGAGCGCGTCGATGACCCGAGCATCTGATCTCAGGTAGTCGTCCACGAGAACCATCCTCGGGCATCGGTAGGATCAGCGCTCCTGGCGGAGCACGTCGAAGATCTCACGGACGGCTGGTGCCGCGACCCGCGAGCCCGAGCCACCCTGGCTGACCACGACCACGACCGCGTGCCTGGGGCGCGTCGTCGGTCCGTAACCGGCGAACCAGGCCGTGGCGTCCTGCCCGAAGACCTCACCCGTGCCCGTCTTGCCCGCGACGGGGAACCGATCCTGCGGGAAGCCGGCGAAGGCCGACCCGGCTGAGCCACCCGGTCGCGTCACGTCTGCGAGCGCGCGCCGAACGTAGGCAAGGACAGACCCTGCCACGGGGACGCTGCCGACGCGATGAGCTGGGATCTCCGTGACCTCCCCTGTGCCAGAACGGAAACCGGCAGCCACCTGCGGCTGCCAGAGCGTGCCTCCGTTGGCGATGGCCGCGAAGACGACGGCCATCTGCATCGGGGTCACCGCCAGGTCACCTTGGCCGATCGAGAGGTTGACCGCATCGCCGGCCCGGTACTGGTAGCCGCTGGCGCAGTTCTCCCTCGCGAGGCGGGTCAGGTAGGCGGCCCTCTTCTTGTCGGTCCTGGCCAACTGTGGGTAGCCCGTCCGGGCCCTCGCGCAGGTCTCCCGCCTCGACGCCTCCCAGTACTCCCGTTTCCAGGCACGGTCCGGGATTGTTCCGCTCGCCTCACCCGGGAGGTCCACTCCGGTCGCCCGGCCCAGTCCGAACGAGCGCGCCATGGCGACGAAGGGGTCGACCCGAATCACCGGCGCGGAGATGCCGCCTTGGTCGAGCCACGCCTGGTGCGCGAGGCGGTAGAACACGGTGTCGCACGAGACGACGAGCGCGCGGTGCAGGTCGATCCGTCCGTACCCGCGCGACTCGTAGTTGTTGAAGACGTGGTCCCCGATCCGGTAGCTCGGACTGCAGTCGTAGGTCCCCTTGATCGAGGCGCCCGATGACACGGCAGCCGGCAGCGAGATGACCTTGAACGTCGAGGCGGGCGGATAGGTCTCCGCGATGATGCGCGACCTCAGGGCCGCTCCAGCCTTCTCGTCGGTGAGCCTGCGCAGCTCCGCGGCAGTGATCCCGCCGACGAAGAGGCCCGGGTCGTAGGTGGGGTGGCTCGCAGCGGCGACGACGGCACCGTTCCTCACGTCGATGACGACCGCGGCGCCGGAATCTGCAGCGTGCCCGTCGGACCGGGCGCGGCTCACCGCCCGCGCCAGTGCCCGTTCCACGGCGACCTGGACGTCGGCATCGAGGTGGGTCAGCAGGTCGAGACCGGGCGTCGGCGGCACGGACGAGACGGTGCCGGTCACCGCGCCGCGCGGGTCGATGGAGACGACGCTGCGACCGTTGGTGCCGCGTAGGACCTGGTCGTACTCGGCCTCGAGGCCGGACCGACCGACGAGGTCGCCGTCGCCGACTCTGCCCAGACTACTGGTGACCTCATCGGAGCTCGGCCGGGCCACGTATCCGAGCAGGTGAGCCGCCGACACCTGTGGGGCCATTGGATGGTCTCGCGACGGCTCCGCCGCAACACCGATTCCCGCGAACGTCTCGGGGCGCTCCAACAGGCTGAGCGCATGCTGTGGGTCGACGTCGGTGGCCAGTGGGATGGGGGCGTACGGTGAACCGTTGAAGCATGCTGGCGCAGGGGGCGCCCCGGCCGTCCCGCAGAGCATGGTCTTGCCCCACAGGTCGGCGAAGGGACGCTGCAGCGCCTTGGCAACAGCGACGACGAGACCTCGCCCACCGTCGGGGGCGTCCAGCAGGACCGAGCGGGGCACGGTGACCGTGGTCGTGTAGCGGTTGGCCACGAGCGGCCGGCCCTGACGGTCGAGGATGGTCCCCCGGGTCGCGGGCTCCGTCACGGTCCGGGTCGCGAGAGCAACCGGTGATCGCGCCGCGGGTGGACCCTCGATGAGCTGCACATGGCCGAGGCGGCCGATGAGCAGGACGAACAACGAGCCAAGGATCGCCACGGCGGCCCAGCCCCTGGCGCCTCCCCGTGGTCGAGGCATGTCAGCCGAGCCGCCTGCGCACGAGGGTGCGGTCCACGATCACCATGAGGGGCAGGAGGGCCACACCGACGGCGACCGTCACGGCGAGCACGGACAGCGTGGCCGTGAGGTCAACGCGGCCCTCCGCCGCCACCGCGGAGGCGCCTTCACCCGCAATGACGACGACTGCGGCGGCCGCAAGGGCGGCAACGGGCCGAAGGAGCGATCGTGACGAGCTGCGCCTGAAGGAGCCGGCGACGATCCCGGCGACCATCAGGCTCAGGGCGGCCAGGCCGAGGGGCTTCGCGACCGGCGGGACCAGCTCGACCACCCAGCCTGCTGCCAGGCCGACGAGCGCACCATGCACCCGACCGCGGATGACGGCAGTGGCCACCACTCCGATGAGCACGAGGTCGGGAACGAATCGGGACGGCACGCCGAGGCGCGGCAGCGCGGTTGTGACGACGAGCGCGGCGACGACCGTGTATGCGGCGCGCAGGATGCCGAGCATGGAGAGGCTCATCCCGCCTCCGCCAGATCAACGACGCTGCCAGCCCCAGCGTCCCCACCAGCAGCACCAGCACCAGCGCCCCCACCAAGCCCCCCAGTCAGGAGCGGTCGGTGCTCGCCACGCACCCCCGGCACCAGCACCGCGACGACGTCGACGCCCTCGAGCTCCACGGCCGGCGCGACGCGCCCGGTGACCGTGCCGCCCGCCGGGTGGGGGTCGACCGCGACGACGCGCCCGACGGTGATCCCCGGGGCATAGGGCCGTCCGCCGACACTTCCCAGCGTGCGGACGAGGTCGCCCACCCGCGGGACGCCAGGCTGCAGCACGGTGAGGGAGAGCTCCCCGGCGCGGGCCGCCTCGCCGCCCACAGGGACCGGCGCCACCGTGCCGAGGAACCCACGATCACCGACCCGGGTGGCAACCACGGCCTGCGGGGCCCCGAGCACCTGCACATCGCTGGTCCAGGAAGATGCGGCCACGACCCGCCCGACGAGACCGGCGGGACTGACCACGGTGCTGTCGACCGTCACGCCGTCCCTGGTGCCGACGTCGAGGGTGACGGACCGCCCGCCCACGGGGCTCGTCTCCGTGGCCACCACCTGACCGACGACGACGGTGTGGTCGGCGATGAAGGGTGACCCGACGAGCGCCTGCAGCTGCGCGAGCGCCTCGACCTGTCTCGCCAAGGCGTCGGCCTCGGCACGCAACCGGGCGTTCTCCGCGGCAAGGGCAGCCGCCTCCGCCGGACGGGCACCGGACAGGAACCGCTGCACCGGCCCGAGCGCCGCACCGGACGCCAACCGCACCGCGTGGGTGGCTGGGTGGCCGGCCAGGTCGGCGATGAGGATGACCGTCGTCAGCACGAGCAGGATCGCCAGCACCCTGCTCTTGAACCGGTTGGAGCCGTCCGGTGCCCGCCGGAGTGCCCCCTTCACCACCCACCTCATGGTCCGTCCCAGTCCCCACTCACCCCCTCAGCGCCTGCGGTCGCCGAGGAGGACCCGCTCGAGGCTCGAGAACTCGTCCACGCATCGGCCCGCCCCGCGAGCCGAGGCTCGCAGTGGATCCGTGGCGACGACCACCGGGACGCCGAGCTCATGACGCATCCGCTCGTCCAGGCCCCGGAGCAGCGCACCGCCGCCCGTCAGAACGATGCCGCGCTCGAGGACGTCTCCCGCGAGTTCCGGGGGGCAGACGTCCAGAGTGGCCCGCACCACCTCGACGATCTGCAGAATCGGTCCCTCGATGGCGCTGCGCATCTCGGCCGAGCCGACCTCCACGCTCTTGGGCAGCCCAGTGAGGAGATCGCGGCCCCGGACGCGCGTCGTGAGCTCCGGTGCCAACGGGAACACCGACCCGACGGCGACCTTGATCATCTCGGCACTGCGCTCACCGAGCAAGAGCGAGTGCTCGGCCTTGAGGTGGCTGATCAGCGCCTCGTCGACCTCGTCGCCCGCGACCCGGGTGGTTGCTGAGGTGACGACCCCGCCCAGGCTGATGACGGCGACGTCCGTCGTGCCACCGCCGATGTCGACGACCATCGACGCGGGCGTGTCGTGGACGGGCAGCCCCGCCCCAATCGCGGCAGCCATCGGCTCCTCGATGAGGTACACCTCCCGCGCGCCACATCGGAGAGCGGCATCCTCGAGCGCCCGCCGCTCGACCCCGGTCACTTCACTCGGCACGGAGAGCACCATCCG
>DASUQN010000370.1:0-4709 GCA_036280515.1 Intrasporangium sp.
CGCGCTGGACGGGCTCCAGGTCACCGACGCCGGCCCCTTCTCGACCCCTGCGGACTGGCAGGTCGGCGAGCGGGTCATCGTCGCCCCGGCGCTGTCCACCGAGGACGCCCGGACGCGCTTCGCGGACGTCGAGGAGGTCAAGCCCTACCTCCGCTACGCCCGGCAGCCCGCCTGACGGCACCCGACCCGCCCGCACCGCCCTTCACCGGAGGGCGGGAGGGCTGGGAGGTCGGGTCTGTCGGGAAGCGAGCTCAGCGGCATACGCACAGGGGTGTGCCAGCCGCCTCGATAGGCTCGCCTCCATGCGCGTACTCGTGAGCGGCGGAGCCGGCTACATCGGATCGCACACGGTCGTCCAGCTCGTCGGGGCAGGGCACGACGTCGTCATCGTCGACAACTTCGCCAACAGCAAGCCGACGGTGGTGGGCCGGCTCGAGTCACTGACCGGAACGCACCTGCCGGTGCACTCGTTCGACCTGCTCGACCAGGACAAGGTCGAGCGGCTCTTCGCGCAGGAGCCGATCGACGCAGTGATCCACTTCGCCGGCCTCAAGTCCGTGGGCGAGAGCGTCGAGAAGCCGCTCGATTACTACGAGAACAACATCGGCTCGACGTTCTCACTCGTTCGTGCGATGCGCCGGCACAACGTTCGCAAGCTCGTCTTCAGCTCTTCCGCGACCGTGTACGGGGTCAACGAACCGCCCTTCACCGAGGACATGCCCACGGGTGCCTCGAACCCGTATGGCTGGACGAAGGTGATGATCGAGCAGATCCTCAGCGATGTCGCCCTGGCCGACCCGTCGTGGCGCATCGCGCTGCTTCGCTACTTCAACCCGGTGGGTGCGCACGAGTCCGGGACCATCGGCGAGGACCCGCACGGCATCCCCAACAACCTCATGCCGTTCGTTGCGCAGGTGGCGGTCGGTCGGCGCGAGAAGCTGCGCATCTTCGGCGGTGACTACCCCACTCCCGACGGGACGGCGCTGCGCGACTACATCCACGTCGAGGATCTCGTCGCCGGCCATCTTGCCGCCCTCGACAAGCTCGGCAAGACCGACGCTCCGGTGTCGACGTGGAACCTCGGCACCGGCGTCGAGACCAGCGTCCTCGAGGTCGTGCGCGCCTTCGGGCGGGCTGTCGGGCGGGACCTGCCCTACGAGATCGTCGAGCGCCGGCCGGGCGACCTGCCAGCTGCCTTCGCCGACCCCAGCCTCGCTCACGAGGAGCTCGGCTGGCGCGCGAAGCGGGACATCGACGACATGTGCGCGGACTCCTGGCGCTGGCAGAGCCAGAACCCAGAGGGCTACCCGGACGCCTGAGAGCATCTCCACACCCATTCCGTATGCCGCTGGGCCGGCTTCCCAGCGCGGCGCGACCTGGTCGTCGGCTGCTAGGGGCGGGGGTCGAGGCCGTCGTAGTCCCGGAAGCTGGGGACCCGCGCCACCGCGAGGATGACGAGCACGACGACCAGGACCCCGCCGACGACCGGTGGCACCCAGATCACCGTCAACGTGGCGAGAGAGCCGGCCACCATCTGCCCCAGGCGCGGGCCACCGGTCACGACCACGGTGAAGATGCCCTGCATCCGTCCCCGCAGCCGGTCGGGCACGGCTGCCTGGAGGATGGTCTGCCGGAAGATCGCGCTGACGTTGTCCGCGCCGCCGGCCACGGCCAGGCACACCAGCGCCACGGCCAAGGCGGGCCGGTTGACGTCTGCGAAGTCGCGGCTCGTCACCGAGTGGTCGCCCAGCATGACGACCGCGAGCACGAGCCCGAAGCCGAGGATGGCGAGGCCGTAGACGACGATCGCGTTGCGGATGGCGCGGCCCTGCCAGCGAATGCCGGTGACACGGCCCGAGCCGAGGCTCGAGACGATCCCGCCGGTGGCGAAGGCCGCCAGGAGCAGGCCCGCGGTCACCGAGCCACCGCCGATGACGACGGCGCCGACGGCCGGGAAGAGCACCATCGGTTGGCCGAAGGTCATCGCGATGATGTCGACGACGAAGCTCATCCGGACGTTCGGGGCGCCACGCAGATGGGCCAGGCCCTCCGCCACGGACCGCAGGCCGCGCGCCACGGGGGCACCGTCGTCGCCGAGCTGCGGCCTGATCCGGGGCAGCGTCCACAGGCCGAGGAACCCGGCCAGGAAGAGCACGACGTCCACGGTGTAGGTCCATGCGTAGCCGACCCTGGCCACGAGGACTCCGGCGAGGCCCGGGCCGACCGTGACCATGAGCCCCATCGAGATGCCCATGAGCGCGGCCGCCTTGGGCAGGAGCGAGAGCGGCAGGAGCCGTGGCGTGATCGCCTGCCGGGTCGCCGATGCGATCGTCGCCGCGACGGCGTTGACCGTGGTGATGACGTAGAACGCCCACACCGTCGTCACGTCGGCCCAGGCGATCAGGGCCAGGGCCACGGTGGACGCCCACCCCACAAGGGAGGACAGCAGCGCCACCTTCCGCCGGTCGAAGCGGTCCGCGACCGCCCCGCCGTAGAGGCCCGACGCGATGACCGGTCCGAGGGCGAACCAGGCGACCAGCGAGACCATGAACGTCGACGCGGTGAGGTCGTAGATGTGCAGGGCGACGGCGGTCGCCGTCACCTGTGCGCCGATGCCGGCGAGCGTGTTGCCCGCCCAGAGGCGCGCGAAGGCCGGGCTGTGACGCAGGGGGGAGATGTCGACGAGGTGCGAGCGCCGCCCGGGCACGCGCTTGCGTGCCTGACTGCCCTCTCCCACCCGAGGAACCTACGCCACGTCGACCAGACCGGTACCCAGGGCCGCATCGACGTCGCGCAGCATCGACCCGTCGCGGACCCAGGCCCAGCCGTCCTCCCCCCGCCATGCCACCAAGGTGCGGACAGCCCCATCGAGGCCGGTGAACGAGACCATCGACAGGGAGCCCGTCTCGATGACGCGCGCCCCGTCGACCACGGAATCGTCAACCGGTAGGGCAGCGCCCGAGGCCACAGCCGCACCGAAGGCCACGCCGATGGCCTCGAGGCCAGCCGCCTCGCGACCGCACGGCAGCGTCACGACGGCGTCAGCGGCATACGACCCCACGATCCCAGCCACGTCGCCCGCTCCAACCAGCTCCACGTAGGCAGCCAACAGGTCTCGAGGGGTCTGCGCACCACGCTTCGTCGTCATGGAGCCACCGTCCCACCGACCTCGGACATCGGTCGGACACGGGCTTGGGGCGGGTCCCATCACGGCACGGTCACGACGGTGTTGAATGGGGCCATGTCGTCGCCGCGCCCCCTCCATGTGACCTTCGTGTGCAGCGGCAACATCTGCCGGTCGCCGATGGGTCACGTCATTCTCACCAGGCTCATCGAGGAAGCCGAGCTGTCTGACCGGATCACGGTGTCCTCGAGTGGGACCGGTGACTGGCACGTCGGAGAGCCGGCAGACCCACGGACAGTCGCGGTCCTCGAAGCGCACGGCTACGACGGGTCCGCCCACCGGGCAAGGGAGTTCACCGCGACCCACTTCGACGACGTCGACCTCGTGCTCGCGTCCGACAAGGGGCACGTGCGCCACCTGCGCCGGCTGGCCCCGACGCCGGAGGACCGGGACAAGATCCGGCTGGTCCGGGAGTTCGACCCCGCCGCCGTCGCCGCGGGCACCCTCGAGACGGATGACCCGTGGTTCGGGGACGAAGAGCACTTCATCAGGTGCTTCGCGGAGGTGGAGGCGGCATGCAAGGGCATCCTCGAACACGTCAGGGGAAGGCTGGAGATGGAGTCGGGCTGATCCCATGAGACACCTCCACACCGCTGTTCCCCACTATCCCTACGGGGCCCCGTGCTGGGTCGACCTGCTCGTCAGCGACGTCGAACGGGCGCAGGCCTTCTACAGTGAGCTGTTCGGCTGGCGCTGGCTCACCGGCGACGCCGCGAGCGGTGGCTACACCATGGCCCTCCTGGGTGACCAACCGGTCGCGGGCCTCAGTCGCAAGCCCCGCGGTGCACCAATCCCGAGCCAGTGGACGACCTACCTCAGGGTGGGAGACATCGGTGTCGCCGCCCAGGCCATCGCGAACTACGGCGGCCGTCCCCTCGGGCGACCGGTCCGCATCGGCGCGCTCGCACGGACGATGGTCGCCATCGATCCCGGCGGGGCCTACTTCGGTGTCTGGGAGCCGGGCGACCTGCCGGGGAGTGGCACGCTCGACCAGCCCGGCTCGCTGACGTGGAACGAGCTCCTCACGCGCGCGTACGACGTGGTGCTCGACTTCTACGAGAACATCTTCGCCCACGGGTTCATCGACGAGACCGAGAACGGCGGGCCGCGGTGGTCGACTGCACACACGGGGGACGGCAATCCCGCCTTCGGCCTGGCCGAGATCGAGGATGACTGGCCCAAGGAGATCGGATCCCACTGGGTGACGCACTTCGCGACGGACAACGTCGTCACCTCGGTAGCCCACGCCCTCGACCTCGGCGGGCAGCTGCTACAAGGACCCTTCGACGGGCCGTACGGCCTGGGCGCAGTGCTGAGCGGCGTCGAGGGAGAGGTCTTCTCGGTGCTCGTCCCGGAGCTCGACTGACCTCCATCTCTGACGAGGCATGTCGTATGCCGCTGGGCTCGCTCGCGAGGTCACGTGACCCTGGGAGCGGGCTCAGCGGCATACGGGATCACTTTGAGCGCGCGCCCGCGCGGCTGGGAGGATGGTTGGCATGGCCTCCCTCGCTGACGCACAGCCCCC
>DASUQN010000371.1:0-5373 GCA_036280515.1 Intrasporangium sp.
TCCAACCTCGGCGAGGTCGCAACGGTGTTCTTCGGCGTCGTGCTCGCCAGCGTCATCGGGCTCACCGGTGCCGGGGAGGCCGGGGACATGGTGCTCCCGCTCCTCGCGACGCAGATCCTGTGGATCAACCTCGTGACCGACTCGGGACCGGCGCTCGCCATGGGCGTCGACCCGGAGATCGACGACGTCATGGCGCGCCCGCCCCGACACCAGTCCGACCGGATCCTCGACCGAGCCATGTGGACCCGGATCGGCTTCATCGGCCTCGTCATGGCGGCGGTGACGCTGCTGACGATCGACATCATGCTGCCGGGAGGGGTGGTGGGGGGAGGCACGTCGTCGCTCGAGGTCGCCCGCACGGCCGGGTTCACGACGCTGGTCCTGGCCCAGCTGTTCAACGCCCTCAACTCGCGCTCCGACCTGACGAGCGCCTTCTGGCACCTGACGAGCAACGGCTGGCTCTGGGCGGCGATCGCCCTCGCTCTCGTCCTGCAGGTCCTCGTGGTGCACATCCCGTTCCTCCAGACGGCGTTTGGCACCACGTCGCTCAGCGTCGGGCAGTGGCTCGTCTGCCTCGCGATGGCCTCGATGGTGCTCTGGCTCGAGGAGCTGTCCAAGCTGGCCCGCCGCCGACTCCGTCGCTGACGGCACTCGACTGAGTTTGGACCGGTGTGTCTGGGCCGGGCGCGCACTGCAGATTCGACGGGACCTAGCCCAGCGGCATACGGCCTGGTGAGGGGTTGCGTCAGCGGCCGAGCTCGTCCACCGCATCCCAGAACTGCTCACGCAGGCGGTAGCGCAGCTCGTCGGGAATGTCGTAGACGTCGAGGCGCGCGGACAGGTCGGTCAGCAGGGTCCGGTCGAGGTCGCTCGGGATGAAGGGGCGCTCGCTCAGGACCCGCCTGCGGTCCTCGTCCGTCGCGGTGGCCCGCCACGCGGTGACGACACCGCGGCACACGTCGTCGATCAGCTCGATCATCGCCGGAGAGAGCGTGTGTGGCCGGTTCACGGGATGCTCGCGGCTGCTTGACCAGGCCACCTTGCTGCCGGTGTTGCTGCCCGCGCCCCCGGTGCCAGCGCCGACGGGCTGCGGTCTGCTGCGCGCGAGGATCGCAGGAGTGGGAACGGTTTCGTGGGAGGGTGCGGCGTCCTGGCGCTTCCCCGCCGGAGACGAGGAGGTGTCCCCCGCCGCGGGACGAGGACCGGGAAGGGGGACGACCACGCCAGCCGCCTCCGGCGACAGCTCGGCGACGGCATCCGGCTGGAGCTGTCGCGGACGCACTGTCTCGTCGATCGTCGCCGGGTCCACGAGCTCGAGGCCATCGGACTCGCGGATGAGATGGTTCGACACGGCGTGTGGACGGCCGGAGGGGTCGGGGACGGCGAGGATGACGACCTGCGAACCGTGGCTCTGGGCCTCCTCCACTGCTTCGGAGAGGTCGTCGTCTCCGGAGACGAGGTACATGGTGTCGACCACGTGGTTGCGTCCGTGGGCGGCGAGGTCGAGGCCGATCCGGAGGTCCACGCCCTTCTGCTCGCCGTGTGGCGACGTCCGGCCGAGGCGCAGCTTGACCCGCGGCAGCATCCCGACCGTCTCCTGCGTGGCGTCAGGCGCGCCCCCGGGCCGGTTCCCCGAGTCGTACCAGTTGAGTCGCAGCAGCGGCAGCCCGCTCAGCTGCTCGGCCTGCTCGATGAGGCGCTGGACGAGGTCGGGGTAGGAGATGACGACGCTGCCGCGCAGACTGGTCCCGGTGACGCGGGTGGCGGCGGCCGCGAGGAGGTAGCCGGCATCGACGTAGAGGGCGCAGTTGGACCGCATGGTCCAGCCTCCCACGAACCGACGCGAACCCGGACCAGGAGATGCGCGTCCAGGTGGTGCCTGCCCGGAACGGTCAGAGGTGACACGTCTCACCTGTGTGGGTTTCGCTGCGGCACAACTTGTTTCGTACAATGCAAGTGGGAGCCGCAATTCTCCCACGTCGCTGAAGGAGCGTGACATGAACGCCGAAGCCAGCCACATCCTCATGAACCGCGTCCGCCTCGAGGGCGGTGCCGCGCAAGACGACCTCCGGTTCATCGAGCGGGCCCTCGCCCAGCTCTTCACCCAGCTGTCGCGATTCGACCCGGAGATGGTCGACATCGGCGTGCGGTTCAAGGACCGTGGCCAGCCGGGCATGCGCACGTCGCTGGAGCTGCACGTCCAGGGGCTCCCGGCGATGGTCGGCGTCTCGGACGTGACTGACCCCAAGGCGGCCCTCAACGACGCCGAGGCCAAGGTGCTATCGCAGCTGCGCTCCAACGTCACGAGGCGCGCTGACCACCACCCGCGCCACCAGCACGAGTAGGCGCCGGTGGGCGCCCGCCCCTGCTGCGGAGGGTCGGGCGCCCAGCAGTCACTCCAGTGGGCCCAGGTCACTGCGTCAGGTCGCCGCCCTTGGCAGTGCCCGGCCATCCATCACGGACCGGTGATCCTCCCCTCGACGACCGGGTCGACGGGGGAGTTCGCCGTGACGTAGTCGATCGCGACCTGCAGGAGGTCGTCGCCCGGCTGCTGGACGTCCGTCCCGCCGGCGAGGGCGGTGTAGCCGTCGCCGCCGGTGTACATGAAGTCGTTCGTCACGATGCGGACGGTGTCCGTCGGCCCGATGGGGATCTGCGGCCCGTTGATGCCCTCAGGCGTCTTCCACATGCCCGTCACCACCGGCGTGGTGCCGTTGCAGCTGAACGTCAGCCTCAGGCCCGACACCTGGGGGAAGCGGCCAGTCGCGATGGCCACGTTGCAGAAGGGCGAGAACCCGTTGAGCAGGGCCTGCTCGAGCTGGGCCCCCGTGAGGGTGAGGATCGTCGTCCGGTTGCCGAAGGGCAGCACGGCGAACATCTCGCCCCAGGTGATCTCACACGGCTGCTCGTTGGCGCTCGGCGGCGAGCACACGAGGTCCTGACGGAGTCCGCCCGAGTTGGTCAGCGCGGCCTCCACGCCCGGGTACTTCAGGCGCATCGCGTCCGTCACCATGTTGCCCATCTCGGACTCGAAGAGCCGCGACGGGGCTCGCAGGATGTCGTTGACCTGCGTGCCGATCACCTGGTTGCGCAGGACAGCCGTCTGGGCGTTCGCCTCGTCGACGATGGCCTGGACGTCGGGTCGCGGTGCCACGCCGAGCGTCTTGGCCACGCGGGTCGCGCCGCCGGCCCACGCGACGTCGCCATCCTGCACCATGAGCTGGAGCACCGAATAGCTCGCGCCGGCGTTGATCCCCTCGGTGATGAGGATGTCGCCGCGCATGAGGTTGGACACCCGGTGCGTGTGGCCGACGACCATGGCATCGACCGTCGTGTCCTGCAGCTGGTCGGCGATCGCGATGATCGGACCGTCCCAGGGCACCCCGGGTGACGTCCCCACCGGGTTGGCGCCGTTGGCCGTCCCCTCGTGGATGACGACGACCTGGACCCGAACGCCTTCGGCCCTCAGGCGCTCGGACTCGGCTGCGATCCGAGGCGCCTCGGGCAGGAAGGTCAGGCCGGCGGTCGCGCCCGCGGACACGAGCTCCGGCGTCGTCGACAGGCCGGCCCCGATGACGCCGACCTTGATCCCGTTGACGTCGAAGACGACCGACGGGGTCACCCAGTCCGGCGCTACGCCGGTCGCCGTCTCCACGATGTTCGTCGCCAGGAACGGGAAGTCCGCCCGTGCCTGGTGCGCCAGCAGCCGTGCCACGCCGTAGTCGAACTCGTGGTTGCCATAAGCGGTCGCGTCCAGGCCCCACGCGTTCTCGACGTCGATGGCCGGCATGTCCTGCAGCAACGCCGAGTTGGGCGGCGAGGCGCCGACGTTGTCGCCACCGGCGAGGATGAGGCTGCCGCGTGGCAGTGACGCCAGCTCCTCGTCGAACATCGTCGCGAGCTGGGCTGCCCCGCCGACGTTGGCGTTACGGCCGAAGTCGTAGGCGCGGGTTGTCGGCTCGAGCTGGCCGTGGAAGTCGTTCAGCCCGATGATCGAGATCGGCTGGTAGGCGGCGCTGCCCTTGACGACGTCGAGCAGCACGCGCCCCTGGCTGTGCTGCGGCTCCGGGATGCCGAGCATGAAGGCCAGCGTCGGGGCGAGGTCGATCGAGCGCGCGGCTACCGTGCCCTTGGCGACCGCGGTGCCACCGGCGATGAACGTCGCCCTCATGTTGATGTTCGCCGCGAGGTCCAGCACGTCAGGGACGTAGCCGTGCTGTCCGAAGAAGTGAGAGGGGCTGATCAGGGTGCCGGGCGTCGCCGCGTCGAACTGGTACGGCGGGTACGAGAAGACGACCAGGTCACCGGTGCGGGTCGGGTGAGCCATGTCCGTGGTCGAGTCCGGACCGTTCGGGATGTAGCGCGACTCCGCCTTCGTGAAGGCCCGGTCGATGACCTTCCAGTCCTCGGCCTGGCCGTCGTGCGTCCAGTCGTTCGGGTCCTTCAGGGCGAGGAACGCGGCCCTGATCGCGGCGACCGTCGACGCCTCGTCGGCCGCCGCAACCTGCTGCAGGCCGCCACCGGCGGGATCCCGGCCGGCGAGGTTGAGGTAGATCTGCACGGTTCCACCGGCCCAGCAGGCCTTTGCCTTGCCGATCGTCTCTCCCGTGGCCGGGCGGCAGTTAGAGGTCTGCGGTCGGGACAGGAGGCCGAGGTCGACGAGCACCTTGCTCGCGTCGACGGCGAGGAACTGGGGTGCGAAGCCGTGGTCGGAGCCGACGAACGTCGTCGGGTCCTTCCCGACCAGGCTGCGTGCCAAGGCGAGCGTCTGGTCGGACTCGGAGTACGCCTCGCGCAGGAAGCCCTCACGGGCCGCGACGCGGCCATCGGCGACGCCGTTGAGGTCAACGTCGTCGTAGGCCGGGTTCGGCTCGCCGTTGGGAAGCTTCGGCGACACGAGCCCGAGGAACTGGTGCTGGAACTCGTCCGTCGTCGGCATGCCGACCAACAGCAGGTCGGGGCGGTAGGTCTCGGCGACGTACTCGAGCATCGGCCAGTGACCGGTGGACCAGTAGAGGCCCTGCTCGACGTAGGTCTCCTCGCTCGTGATGCCGGCCTCGAGGATGGCGAAGTCCGCGGCCGTCGAGGTCGGGAACGTCTGGGCGAGGTACTCGTCGAAGTCGCCGGTGAAGCCCGGCTCGCCCGGCCAGGTCGGCCAGCTCGCGATGGCACGGCTCACCGACGTGTGGAAGAGCCGGACCCGGGACAGGTCCGCCGAGAGCTCCTCGACCCGGACGAGCATGCCGGCGGTCTTGCCGTCCAGCGTGCCACCGCTGATCGTCACCTTGACGTCGCCCCACTCGCCTTCAGCAAGGTCGGCGACGGCGTCGTCGCCGCTCTTGGTCGTCGAGAAGAGGACGCGGTCGTAGTTAG
>DASUQN010000372.1:0-7863 GCA_036280515.1 Intrasporangium sp.
GAAGTCGCTCCCGGTGACCTGCTTGAGGACGTACCCCGCAGCACCGGCCAGGATCGCGGCGAACAGTGCCTCGTCGTCGTCGTACGACGTGAGGATGATCGCCGCGATGCGCGGATCTGCCGAGCGCACCTGGCGGCACACGTCGACGCCGGATCCGTCCGGCAGCTTCACGTCGAGGATCGCGACGTCGGGGTGCATCTCGAGGATCAGTCCGACCGCCTGTTGCGCCAGTCCGCACTCACCGGCCACCTCGATGTCCCGCTCACCGGCGAGGAGCTCCTTGATCCCGCGCCGGACCAGCTCGTGGTCGTCGAGGAGGAAGACCCGGATGACCCGCACCGACTGGTCCCTCATGGGGAACACCTCCTGACCCACAGCCTCCGTCGCCACCGCGGAGTGCGGCAGGGCATTGCGCCCGGTGTGACCCGGGACCATGGTCCCCCGCGCCGACATCGGGTTGGGGGCTATGACGGTCAGATCCCTGCTCGTTCGATGGGGCAGGACATGCACCGGGGACCGCCCCGACCGCGGCCGAGCTCGCTGCCCTGGATGGTCACCACCTCGATGCCCTTCTTGCGGAGGTAGGTGTTGGTGGTGACGTTGCGCTCGTAGGCGACGACGACACCTGGGCTGACGGCGAGCACGTTGCAGCCGTCGTCCCACTGCTCCCGTTCGGCGGCATGCACGTCCTGGGTGGCGGTCAGGACCCGGACCGAGTCCAGACCCAACGCCCGCGCGATCACGTCGTGCATGTCGTCCGCGGCGTGGGGCGTGACCTGGAGCTCGTGCTCGGCGTCACCCGGCTCGATGGTGTACGACGGCAGCATCCCGAGTCCGACGTACTTGGTGAACGTGTGGTCGTCGACCATGGTCATGACCGTGTCGAGATGCATGAAGGCGCGCTTCTTCGGCATCGCCAGCGCGACGATCCGCGACGCGCTGCCGGCGCGGAACAGCCGGCGGGCGAGCCGCTCGACACCTTGGGGCGTGGTGCGCTCGCTCATGCCGACCAGCACCGCACCCCGGCCGAGCACCAGGATGTCGCCACCCTCGGTGGTGGCCTGCCCGTTGCTCATCCCTTCGCCCCAGACGTTGAACGTCGCGTCCGCGAAGAGCGGGTGCCAGCGGTAGATGGCCTCGTAGTGGATGGTCTCGCGCATCCGGGCCCGCTTGCGCATGGAGTTGATGGAGACGCCGTCAAAGATCCAGGCCGACGTGTCTCGCGTGAAGAGGTGGTTGGGCAGGGGCGGGAGCAGCATGTCGTCCGGGTCCAGCGCCTGGACCACGACCGACGCCGGCTCGTCCAGGCGCTCCAGCAGCTCCCTCTTGGTCATCCCCCCGATGAGGCACTCGGTCAGCTCGGCGTCGGTCATGGAGCCGAAGACCTGGTGCAGGCTGTTCATCGCCATCGGGCCGTAGACCCGCTCGTCGAGCGCCTCCTCCAGGATGAACTTCTTGGCTTCGGGCACCGCCAGGGTCTCACGCAGCAGCCGGTCGAGCAGGTGGACCTTCACGCCGAGGTCGCGCAGGGTCTCGGCGAAGGCGTCGTGCTCCTGCTTGGCCCGCTTGACCCAGAGCACGTCGTCGAAGAGGTACTCGTCGTGGTTGGTGGGGGTCAGTCTCTTCAGCTCGAGGTCGGGCCGGTGCACGATCACCTGTCGCAGCCGGCCAACCTCGGAGTCAACGTGCAGCTCCATCGTTGTGCTTCTCCTCTCCGGGTTCCTCCCCAGCCTCCAACCCGACGCCCGCTCCGACGGAGGGGCGAAGGTCCCGATCCGAGAGGTCCTCAGGCACGTCTCAGCAAACACCGATCGTGGTTGCGTGAAAGGGCTGGAACGAGCCCGAGAGAGGACGAGC
Organism: Intrasporangium sp.; assembly: GCA_036280515.1. Taxonomy (GTDB): domain Bacteria; phylum Actinomycetota; class Actinomycetes; order Actinomycetales; family Dermatophilaceae; genus Intrasporangium. The sequence continues at coordinate 1,858 of DASUQN010000372.1, forward strand.
CATGGCTACCAAGGACGCGCCGCCGCTGGCGGCTCGCGAGACACCGCCCACCACTCCCGAGGAGCCCAGGTTCAGATTCCCTAGTGCCTTCACCGTGCTCTTCGGCGTCACCATCGCCGTGTGGTTGCTGGCGTTCGTCATCCCGACGGGTGCGTACCAGACCGACGCCGAGACGGGGCGGCCGATCCCCGGCAGCTACGAGGCGACCGAGACCGGGCTGTCGTTCGGCGACCGGTTGATGGACCTGTTCCTGTCGCCCGTCAACGGCCTCTTCGGCGTCTTGAACGTCGATGGTTTCATCGGCCCCTACGAGTCAGGTGAGCTGTACGGCGCCGCCGGCGTGTTCCTGTTCGTGCTGGCCATCGGCGTCTTCATCACCATGGCGATGCGGACGGGCGCGATCGACAACGGCGTGGCAAGGATCGCGCAGCGGACCAAGTCCCGGGGCGCCGTCCTGATCGCCGTGCTCATGATCCTCTTCTCCATCGGCGGCACGACCGAGGGTATGGCCGAAGAGACGCTCGGCTTCTACGCCCTGCTGATCCCGCTGATGCTCGCGCTCGGCTATGACCGGATGGTGGCCGCCGCGACGATCCTGGTCGGCGCCGGCATCGGCGTCCTCGCCTCCACGGTCAACCCGTTCGCCACCGGGGTGGCTTCCGACGCCGCCGACATCTCCATCGGTGACGGCATCGGCTTCCGGTTCCTCATGTACCTCGTGCTGGTCCCCATCGGGGTCTGGTGGGTGCTGCGCTACGCGCGCAGGATCAAGCGGGATCCCGGCACCTCGCTGGTCGGTGCCGTCGAGGGTGACGACGAGCTGCGGGCCCAGGGCCTGCGCGACGTACCCGCGCTGACCGGACGCGAGAAGTCCGTGCTCGCCGTCGTCGGCGTGACCTTTGCCTTCATGATCTTCGCGATCGTGCCCTGGGCGCAGATCATCAACGGGCCGGAGGCTGACAGCTTCAACTGGCAGCTCGACTGGTATTTCCCCGAGCTGGCAGCGCTCTTCATCGTCATGTCTCTGGTGGTCGGCCTGATCGGCGGCCTCGGCGAGAAGGGAATCACCGACACCGTTGTCAAGGGTGCGGGCGACTTCATCGGCGTCGGCCTGATCATCGTCCTGGCACGTGGCGTCACAGTGATCATGAACAACTCCGAGATCATCGGGACGATTCTGCACTCGATGGAGGAGATGGTGAGCAACACCAACTCCGGGATCTTTGCGGTCGTGATGTTCCTGATCAACATCCCGCTCGCCTTCCTGGTCCCGTCCACGTCCGGGCACGCGGCACTGGCGATGCCGATCCTGGCTCCTCTGGCCGACTTCGCCGACGTCCCGCGGTCGATCGTCGTGACGGGGTTCCAGTCGGCCTCCGGCATCGTGAACCTGATCACCCCGACCTCCGCCGTGGTGATGGGTGGCCTGGCACTCGCCAAGGTGCGCTACGACCGCTACCTCCGGTTCGTGCTGCCCCTGGTCGGCATCCTCCTGGTGGTCTGCGCCGTCATGATCGGCGTCGGAGCCGCCGTCTAGCCCGGTCCGCTCACGCAGCGGATCCCGGGACAGCTACCCGCCGGGACCAAGGGCCCATGCCCGGCGGGTACGCCGGCCCTGTGGGGACGTTGCCGAGCCGCTGAGGATGGAAGTGCAGGAACCCCTCGAGCACACGGAGGTGCAGCATCATGAACGCCGCGACCGTCAGTCCAGTCGTCGTCGGAGTCGACGGTTCGAGCGGAAGTCGCGCCGCAACCCTGTTCGCCGTCGGCGAGGCGCGCCGACTCGAAGCACCGCTCAAGCTGGTGCACGTCGTCCCGACCTACTCCGCGATGCCGCCTGCTCCGATGATGGCGTTGCCGCCGATCGATTTGGTCGGGACCGGAGAACGGATCCTCGAGCGCGCGGAGTCCGAGGTCCCCGCTGTGGCCCCGGATCTCACGATCGAGACAGAGCTGCGCCGCGGGGTGCGTCATCACGAGCTCGCCGGCGCGGCCACGGACGCCTCCCAGCTCGTGGTGGGGCAGGACAAACGGCCGCTGCTCGACCGACTCCTCCTGGGCAACACCGTCACGGGTGTTGCGTCGCGTGCGACCTGCCCGGTGACCTCGGTGCCACACGACTGGGACCCGGCTGCCGACCACGGCCTCGTCGTGGTGGGCGTCAAGGCCCCCGCACACGCCGAGGAGCTGCTGGGTGAGGCCTTCGCCGTCGCCTCGGCGCGCAGTGCCACGTTGCTCGTCCTGCACGCCTGGCGGCTGCCCGGCGGCTACGACGACATCATCGCCGACCGGGTAGCGACCGAGGAGTGGACCGAGCGGACGACCAAGGAGCTCGACGAGGTCCTGGCCCCGTGGCGCCGGGTGTACCCCGACGTGACGGTCGAGACGAAGGTCGTGCACGACTACGCGCCGACGGCGCTGGAGCAGGCGTCGCGTGACGCCGACCTCCTCGTCCTGGTACGCCGGGCCCACGGGGTGCCCGCCGCCACCCACCTCGGTGGGACCGCACGCGGCGTGCTGCGCACCGCTGCCTGCCCGGTCCGTGTCGTCCCGCCTCGCCCGGTGAGGTCTTCGTCCGGCCCGACGTCAGAGCAGGCTCACCCGGCCGGAGCGAGCTGAGGCTCAGCTCGCCCGGCGGCGCGGCGCGAGATGTGTCCCGCGTCGACCAGCCAGCGGATCGTGTCGGTCAACGACTCGGTCAGCGGCCGGCCCTCGATGCCGAGGTCCGAGACCGTCGCCGAGTAGTCCACCGTCGCGCCCTGCGCGATCACCCGTGCACCCTCGATCGCATGCGGCAGTAGTGGCCAGCCGGTGCGGTAGCCGAGGTGCAGCAGGGGTAGCGCTGCGGTGACTGGCACCCGCACGGCGGGCAGTCGGCGACCCGTCACCTCGCGCAGCGGCTCGTGCGGCAGCTCCACCGTGTCCCCCGGCACCAGGTAGCGCCTGCCCGGGCGCTGCAGGGCCGCCACGACGACCTCCGCCGTGTCCCGGACGTCGACCCACTGGAGTCGTCCCCGCGGCCAGGTCGGAAGCCGTCCACGGAGGATCTCTCGAATGGAGTCGGCGCTCTCGCCGAGGTAGGGGTCGTGCGGCCCCAGGACGCCACCGGGGTTGACGATCGCAACTGGAGCGCCCGTCTCCTGGAGTTCCCGCGCGACCCGCTCGGACTCGATCTTGCTCTCGGTGTAGGGCCCGAGGGCGACCCCCAGGGGGCTGTTCCCGGTAGCCGTGCCGCCAGGCTGCAGGAGGGCCACCGTGGAGGAGACGTGCACGATCCCGGCGCAGCCCTCGTCGATGGCGGCATCCAGGACCGTCGTCGTGCCCACGCAGTTCTCACGCAGCATCCGGTCGGCGTCCCGACGCCGGTAGGAGAACGTGGCCGCGGCGTGCACGGCGTACTCGCACCCTCGGACTGCGTCACGGGCCGCCGACGCGTCGGTCATGTCGCCGGTGACGACCTGGAGCCGGGAGTCGTCGACGTCGACGCCCAGCGGGGCGAGGTTGCGACGCAGCCGATCGGGTGACCGCACGAACGCCCGGACGTCGTACCCCTGGTCCAGCAACCTCTGTACGACGTGGATCCCGAGGAATCCGGATGCGCCGGTGAGCAGGACGAGCGCCATGGCTCGATGATGGCACGCCCCGTCGGCACGCTCTATGAGCCGGGCAGAGGGATGCACCCGGTGGCCGGTGGCCGCTACCGTGAGCCCAGCCCTGCCGGACCCGAGTCCCGGGCGGTTCGCGCAGCGGCAGGCCTGGACTGAACCAAGGGGAGGGACACGTGGTCGACAGCCTGCCCTCACGTGCCCGGGTGGTCGTGATCGGTGGCGGGGTCGCCGGCTGCAGCGTCGCCTACCACCTGACCCGACTGGGCTGGCAGGACGTGCTCCTGCTCGAGCAGCACGAGCTCACCTCCGGCACCACCTGGCACGCGGCTGGCCTGGTCACGACCGCACGGCCCACGGCCGGCACGCGGAAGGTCGTCCAGCACAGCCTGGAGGTCTTCCGAGGGCTCGAGGCGGAGACCGGCCTCTCGACGGGATACCAGGAGACGGGAACCCTGCACCTGGCGATGGGCGAAGACCGCTGGCAGGAGCTGCTGCGACAGGCGTCGGTGGCTCGCGGCAGCGGAGTGACCATGGAGCTCCTCGATCCCGAGGAGACGGTGGCACTCTTCCCGCCGCTGGACCCGACGGGGCTGCGAGGAGCCTTGTACTACCCCGAGGAGGGGCGGGCCACCGCCACCGACATCACCAGGTCGCTGGCGAAGGGTGCCCGCCAAGGTGGTGCCACCGTCCGGGAGCGGGTGCAGGTGACTGGCATCGAGCGCACGCGGCGGCGGGTCACCGGCGTACGCACCACGCTCGGGGACGTCGAGGCGGAGTACGTCGTCAACTGCACCGGGATGTGGGGCCGGCAGGTCGGCGCCCTGGCCGGCGTCCAGCACCCGGTCCAGGCACTCGCCCACTACTACGTGGTGACCGAGAAGATCCCTGGTCTGCCCGAGTGGATGCCCACGATCAAGAGCGCCGACGACTGGTCGTACGTGAAGGACGACGCCGGGTCGTTGATGGTCGGCTTCTTCGAGCCCGGGAGCTACCCGTGGGCCAGCCAGGGCATCCCCGAGGGGTCGTCGTTCACCCAGCTGCCCGAGGACTGGGACCACCTCGGGCCTTTCTACGAGCGCATGATCGAGCGGATCCCGTTGCTGGCCGATGCGGGGATCCGGCTCTTCTTCTGCGGTCCGGAGAGCTTCACACCGGACGGGCTGTACCACCTGGGTCCGGTGCCCGGTCTCGACAACTACTTCGTGGCAGCCGGGTTCAACTCGGTGGGCATGTTGAGCGGGCCAGGCGCTGGAGCGGTGCTCGCCGAGTGGATCGTCACCGGCAAGCCTTCCGTCGACCTGCCCGAGGCCGACCCGCGGCGAACCCTGCCGCACGAGACGAACCGACGGTTCCTCGAGCAGCGCGTGACCGAGACGCTCGACCTCGCGTACGGCGTGCACTGGCCGTTCGAGCAAAGACAGACTGCCCGGCCGCTGCGGCGTACCGTCCTGCACCCGTGCACCGACGCCGCCGGGGCGGTGTTCGGTGAGCTCAAGGGCTGGGAGCGCCCGAACTGGTACGCGCTGGACGGCGACGACCGGACGGAGACCCTGACCTGGGGACGCCCCTCCTGGTTCGCCCGTTCGGCCGAGGAGCACCAGGCGGTGCGGACCGGCGTCGGCATGCTGGACACGTCGTCCTACGGCAAGTTCCTGGTGCAGGGGAAGGACGCCCTCCGGGTCCTGCAGGTCGTGTCGGCCAACGATGTGGACGTCGAGCCCGGTCGGATCGTCTACACCCAGTGGCTCGACGACGCCGGCGGGATCGAGGCGGACCTGACGGTCACGCGGCTCGACGAGGACGAGTTCCTCGTGCTCACCGCGCCCGCCACGCACGAGCGAGACCTTGACTGGCTGCGCCGCGCGACGGCCGACACCGAGCGCGCGACGGTCGCCGACGTCTCCGGCACCCTGGCGATGATCTGCGTGATGGGACCCGAGTCGAGGCGGCTCCTCCAGGACCTGAGTGACGCGGATCTTTCGGGCGAGGGCTTCCCGTTCGGCAGCTCGCGCATGATCGACCTCGGGCTGGGCTTCGTCAGGGCCACGAGGATCACCTACGTCGGCGAGCTGGGCTGGGAGCTGCTGGTGCCCAGCGACATCGCCGTCCACGTGTGGGACACCCTGTTGGGCGCCGGCGCCCCGGTCGGATTGCGGCCGGCCGGCTACTACGCCCTCAACACGCTCCGCATGGAGAAGGCCTACCGCAGCTGGGGCCACGACATCTCCGCCGGCGACACCCCGCTCGAGGCCGGGCTCGGGTTCGCCGTGGCCTGGGACAAGCCGGGCGGCTTCTGTGGACGGGAGGCACTGCTGCGTCAGAAGGAGACCGGCGTCGGCCGGCGTCTGGTGCAGTTCGCGCTCGAGGACCCTGAGCCCCTGCTGCTGCACGACGAGCC
>DASUQN010000373.1:0-2984 GCA_036280515.1 Intrasporangium sp.
CGCCCCCTCGCCAGGTGCCCGAACCGTCGGCGATCGCGTTGCGGCCTTGGCCGAGCCCACCTGACAGCGTTGTCGGACCCGCCTCGGACAATCCAGCCGCGGTCCGATTGTCGGTGGAGATCCTGCCTTCAGCACGCAGACGATCGCGCCGCGGTCCGATTGTCGGAGGGATGGCAGCCCTCGCCGGCCTGGGCTGATTCGTGACAATTGCACACTCGACGAGCGGGGCACTGAGGTCACCAGGGCACCCGGGCCGGCCCAGCGGCATACGGCCGGCTCTCGTGAGATCCGGTCACGGCCCACCACAACGTCGCCCCGGCGGACTTGGCATGGGGTCCGGCCCACCTCAGTGGCGGTGCGGGCGGCGATGACATGATGGCGGGGTGGTTGATGAGCCCCCTGCCGACCGCGCGTCCACGTCCGGTCTGACCCACGTGCGCTCCGACGGAACGGCGCACATGGTCGACGTGTCCGCCAAGCCGGTGACCTCTCGCGAGGCGAGCGCCCGCGGGCGGGTCCTCCTCAGCGCCGAGGCCATCGCAGCGCTTCGGTCCGGCGTGGTCCCCAAGGGTGATGCCCTCGCGGTCGCCCGCCTCGCCGGGATTCAGGCAGTCAAGCGCACTCCCGAGCTCATCCCGCTCGCCCACCCGATCGCGGTCCACGGCGTGGAGGTCGACCTCGCCCTGGCGGACGACGGGGTCGACATCGCAGCCACCGTCCGGACGGCCGACCGGACGGGCATCGAGATGGAGGCGCTCACCGCCGTCAGCGTGGCTGCCCTCGCGCTCATCGACATGGTCAAGGCCGTGGACAAGCACGGGCGGATCACCGATGTCCGGGTGACCGCCAAGTCGGGAGGAAGATCAGGTGACTGGCATGAGTGAGAGCACGCGAACCGACGCCGGCGCGGAGACACGGACGGCAACGCAGACAGAACTCGTCGGAGCGGACAAGCGCGCGGTCGTCATCACGTCGTCGAGCCGGGCCGCTGCCGGGGTGTATCCCGACCGGTCCGGACCAGTCATCGTCGAGCGTCTCCAGTCCTGGGGTTTCTCCACCGGACAGCCGATCGTGGTGGCCGACGGCGACGAGTTCGGTCTTTCGCTTCGCGACGCGCTCGCCTCCGAGCCCGATGTGGTCATCACCACAGGGGGCACGGGTCTGACGCCGACCGACGTCACCCCGGAGCAGACGATGCCCCTCCTCGACCGGCTCGTGCCGGGCATCGCCGAGGGCATGCGCGCGGCCGGCGTGGCCAAGGGTGTTCCCACGGCGATGCTCTCGCGCGGCCTCGTGGGGATCTCGGGCCGCTGCCTCGTCGTCAACCTGCCGGGCTCGCGGGGCGGGGTCTCCGACGGGCTCGACGTGCTCGAGCAGGTTCTCGAGCACGTCCTGCAGCAGCTGCCCGGCGGGGATCACTGAGGCGAGAGGACCACGTCGACCACAGGACAGCCGAGGCACCCCGTGAAGGCCCCCTGGCGCCGCAATTCGCAACTCGCACCGTGGCCAGTCGTCCTGCGCGACCGGACGGTCGACCCGGAGATCGTTCTCAGGCCACTCCGCCTCGGGGACGAGGAGGAGTGGCACCAGCTGCGTCGCGCGAACGCCGACCACGTCCGCCCGTGGGAGCCCACGCTGCCGCCGGGTTCCCCCTCCCAGCCGGTGACCTTCCGCCAGTTCGTCCATGACCTCGACGAGGAGGCCGCAGCCGACCGAGCGATGCCGTGGTGCATCGAGATCGGCGGGCGCCTCGTCGGGCAGGTCCACATCTTCGGCGTCACCCGGGCGGCCCAGCAGTCGGCTGCAGTCGGCTACTGGCTCGCGGAATCGCAGTCAGGCCAAGGGATTGCGACGCGCGCGCTTGCGATTGCCATCGACTATGCGCTCGGTCCGGCCGGCCTGCACCGGGTCGAGGTCAACATCCGGATCGACAACGTCCGGTCGTTGGCCCTGGTCCGGCGCCTCCAGCTGCGCGAGGAGGGCATCCGCGAGCGGTACCTCCACATCGACGGGGCGTGGCGGGACCACCTGAGCTTCGCCGTGACGAGAGAGGAACTCAAGGCCGAGGGGCTCGTTCCACGTTTGTCTCACTTGTAACACCAGCCACTTGCGCGACACGCAACGAATATGCATCGGGTGGCCCGAGTAGCCGCCTACCGTGGGGTCCGTGCCCGCCAGCAGCCTCATCTTCGTCGTCATCGTGGCGATCTGGGCTGTCTACCTGCTCCAGCACTGGTCCCGCCGGCGGGAGCACGGTGCGGCGGCGCGTTCGGTCGACGGGTACACCGAGGCCATGCGCGTCCTGGAGAAGCGACGGGTCCTCCCCAGCGCGGATCTGGCTGAGCCGCGGCCACCTTCGTACTCGGTGGTGCCCGCGCGAACCGTCCGCGCGACCGTCGACGTCAAGCGAGCCGTCCCGGCCGGCGCCGCACGTCGACGCTCGCCCCTCGTCGCCCGGCGTCCGTCCCAGGTCGGCCACTCCCGGAGCGACGACCCACGCGAGGTGGATTCGATGAGCACTGCCCGTGACCGACGCCCCGGTGCACCGCGTCCGGTGAGCCGCGCCCAGCGACTCCTGCGCGCGGCCCTCCTGCTCGTCTCGGTCCTGTGGGTGCCCGTCTCCGTCGCCCTCGCCATCACGGGCGTCCTGCTCTGGGCGTCGGTGCCCCTGTCGGTCCTGACCGTCGTCGCCGTCCTGGTCTGGCTGCGCACCGAGGCGCGGGCCGACCGGGCGCGCAGGGCTGGAGGCCGCCGAGCCGCGCCCACCACCAGACCCGCGTCCGAGCCGCGACTCTCCAGCGACGACACGCAGGTCATCCGCGAGCCGCAGCGCTTCGCGGAGACCGCCGGGGCTGCCGCCCCGTCCGCCGCGGCGGCCGCCCAGCCCATCGCGACCCCAGAGCCCGCCACGTCGGGAGCCCGCGTGACAGCGAGAGCGAGCTCAGCGGCATACGACATGGTGTTTGACGTCGAGGCGACGGAGA
>DASUQN010000374.1:0-9921 GCA_036280515.1 Intrasporangium sp.
ACCAACCGGCGCCTTCGAGGGGGTCGGGCAGGTCGTAGCGGACGAAGGCGTCACCGTCCGTTGCTGCGAGCAGCTCGGCGTTGGTGGTCAGGCGGACAGCGCGCACCCGTTGGCGCCGGTCGGTCATGCGTGGCTCACTCCCTGATCCCGAATCGGCGGTGCAGGCGGCGCAGCGGAGCCGGAGCCCACCAGTTCCATCGGCCGAGGACGGTCATCGTCGCAGGCACGAGGAGCATGCGGACGATCGTGGCGTCGATGGCGACCGCGGCGACGAGGGCGACGCCCATCTGCTTGATGATCAGGATGTCCCCAGCGATGAACCCGGCGAAGACGATGATGATGAGCAGCGCGGCCGAGGTGATGATCCGTCCCGTCCGCTGCAGGCCCAGGGAAACCGCCCGGTCGCTCTGCGCACCTGCGTGGTACTCCTCGGTGATGCGGGACAGGAGGAAGACCTCGTAGTCCATCGACAGGCCGAAGCCGAAGGCGAGGACGAGGAAGGGCACCATCGACTCGACCGCTCCCACGGACGTGAAGTTGAGCAGCCCCTCGAGGTTCCCGTCCTGGAAGATCCAGACGACGACCCCGAGCGCGGCGCCGAGGGAGATGACATTGAGGAGCAGGGCCTTGGCGGGGATGACGACCGAGCCGGTCATCAGGAAGAGCAGGACGAACGTGCCGAGGACGACGAGCGCGACGGCGTAGGGGGCGCCACGGCTCATCGAGTCGAGGAAGTCGATCTGCCCGGACGACTGGCCCGTGACCCAGGCCTGGAAGCCTGGCTCGAGACTGGAGATCGTCGTGACGAGGTCCTGGGCCTCGTCCGAGGTCGGGTGCCCCTCGACGCGGAAGCTGGCGAGCTGGTACTCGGTCCCGAGCGGGCGGACGGCGAGGTCCGTGACCCCCGGTTCGGCACGCAGCGGCTGGAGCGCCGCAGTCACGGCCGCGGTGTCGGCACTGCGGGCGACAACCGTGACCTCGGGTGCGGCGAGCGCTGGGAAGTCGCTGCGCAGGGTATCGAAGAAGACCCGTTGTGGTGCGGTCACGGGGAGCAGCTCGGTGCCGGACGCGGTGAGCCGCATGTCGAGCGTCGGGAGCGCCGCGGCGACGAGGACGACCAGACCGGCGAGGATGACGCTGACGGGACGGCGCTGGACGGCGACCGCAAGCCGGGAGAAGACACCGGTGTCCTCGACCGCCCGCGACGCCTTGCGGCTCAGGCGCTCTGCGCCGAGCACCGCAAGAGCCGGCACGAGGGTCACCGCCACGACCATCGCCACGAGCACGACGCTGACGCCGGCGAGACCGATCGCCCGCATGATCTCCGCCTCGAAGAGGAGCAGACCGGACAAGGCGATCGCCACGGTGATGCCCGAGAAGAGGACGGTCCGGCCGGCGGTCGCCAGGGTCCGCTCAGCGGCGAGGACGGCCTCCTCGCGGGTCGGGGCACGGCCGGGCGCTACCGTGGCCAGCTCCTCGCGGAACCGGTTGACGGTCAGGAGGCCGTAGTCGATCGAGAGGCCGAGCCCGAGCAGGGTGACGATGTTGACGACGGTCGCATCGAGATCGAGGGCGTGTGAGAAGGCGAAGAGGGACAGCAGGGCGCCGCCGATGGAGATGACCGCGCCTGCGATCGGCATGCCGGCGGCGACGAAGCCCCCGAAGACGAAGACCATGACGAGGAACGTCAGCGGCAGCGCGATCCCCTCGCCGCGCACGAGATCGCGCTCGATCGTGCCGGTGACCGCCTTGAGGACGTGGTGGTAGCTGCCCACCGAGCCCGTCGCGCCGGGGAGAGCCTTCGCCACGTCGGCCAGACGTGCCTCCACCGCGGACCGCGCCGCGTCGAGCTCGCGGTCCGTCAGCCCTTCGTCGATGTCGACGATCGTGAGGAAGCGCCCGGACTCCGGCGTGCCACCGGCGAGCAGCGGGCGGACCTCGGGATCGTCGAGACCGCCCGGCGACAGGAGCGGCGAACGCACCAGGGCGACCCCGGGGACCTCCATGAGGTCCGCCGATACCGCAGCCGCGCCCGCGACGGCCCGGGGGTCGTCCAGCGGAGCCCCGTCGACCTGGAGCATGACGTTGTCCAGAGAGGGCTCGACCGACTCGATGATGTCCCGCGCCGTCTGGGACTGACCGGGGACTCCCGGCTCGCCCGACGTCAGCCGTTCGAAGAGGGACTCCCCGGTGACGCCGCCCACTGCAACGGCGAAGGAGACGAGGGCGGCGAGGACCCATCCGAGGATCCACCGCAGCGGGTGCTGCCCGGTGCTGCGGCCGAGACGCGTGAGGAACGTCGCCCGCTCGGTCGGCAACTCGGGCCTGGAGGCCTTCGTCGAGGTGGATCGTTCGCGCACGCCAGATAGCCTTCCACAGTGACCGATGACCTCTTCGGTGCCGCCTCCGCGGCCGAGCGCGAGGGCCTGCCGGCCTCGGCGGGCGGCGCCCCACTCGCGGCCCGCATGCGGCCTCGCTCGCTCGAGGAGGTCCGTGGCCAGCAGGCGGTGCTGCGCCCGGGCAGCCCGCTGCGGCGCCTCATCGAGGGAAGTGGGGGAGCGGCCGGCCCCCTGTCGGCGATCGTCTGGGGCCCACCCGGAACGGGCAAGACGACGCTGGCCCACCTCGTCGCGACGGCGGCGGATCGACGCTTCGTCCAGCTGTCCGCCGTGACGGCCGGGGTCAAGGACGTCCGTGCCGTGATGGAGTCCGCCATCCGGGAACGGGACCTCTACGGCCGCCAGACCGTGCTCTTCCTCGACGAGATCCACCGGTTCACGAAGGCGCAGCAGGACGCCCTGCTGCCCGGTGTCGAGAACCGGACCGTCATCCTCGTGGCCGCCACCACGGAGAACCCGTCCTTCAGCGTCATTGCCCCGCTGCTGTCCCGCTCCGTGCTGGTGACACTGAAACCCCTGTCCGACAAGGAGATCCGCGAGGTCGTCGAGGCGGCGCTGTCTGACGAGCGAGGGTTCGCGGGCGCGCACACGCTGGAGGCCGACGCCATGGACCACCTGGTCCGGACCTCGGGCGGCGACGCCCGTCGTGCGCTGACGTCCCTCGAGGCCGGGGCGGGGGTTGCCCTCGACGCCCAGCCGGCCGGCCGGAGCGACGACGCGCCAGTGCCCATCACCCTCGCCCACGTGGAGCAGGCGATCGCACATGCGGCCGTCCGCTACGACCGGACGGGGGACCAGCACTACGACGTCGCCAGCGCGCTCATCAAGTCCATGCGGGGCAGTGACGTGGATGCGGCCCTGCACTACCTGGCCCGCATGCTCGAGGCCGGCGAAGACCCTCGCTTCATCGCGCGACGAGTCGTCATCGCGGCGAGCGAGGACATCGGGATGGCCGACCCGACGGCCCTGCAGACAGCCGTTGCCGCGATGCACGCCGTTGCGCAGATCGGGCTGCCCGAGGCGCGCATCATCCTGGCGCAGGCGGTCGTGCACAACGCGCTGGCGCCGAAGTCGAACGCCGCCTACAACGGCATCAATGCCGCGATCGCGGACGTCCGCGCCGGCCGGGGCGGTGCCGTACCGCCGCACCTGCGAGGCAGCGGCTATGCCGGCGCAGAGCGGTTGGGGCACGGAGCCGGCTACGTCTACTCGCACGACGAGCCGGATGCCGTGGCCCGGCAGCAGTACCTGCCCGATGACCTGCACGGCCGGACCACGTACTACGCGCCGACGGACCGGGGCTTCGAGGAGCGGCTCCAGGCCAGGATGGACTGGCTGGACCAGCGGTTGGGCAAAGGGGCTCAGCAGGACGGCTGACGGCCGGCCCGTCGAGGACCCGACTCAGCGGCATACGGCAGAAGTGGGCCGATGTCACGCGACGCTGCTCCGCCCCCTGGCGCCGTTCCCGCACGTCGTCCCCGCGCGGCTCGCGCGCTGACCCGACGTCCTTGACTCACCCGCCTGCCCCGTACCCGTGTCTACCGCAGCCGAGTTGGGCAGTCGCTGTGTGGGTGTGTCCGGGCCGTGCGGACGCCCCGGCCGTCCTCGCGGTGGAGCGGCGCCAAGGGCGACTGGTCAGCGGAACGACGACGCGACCGCCTCGAGCCGCTCGCGGTAGGCGGCCCACCAGGCCTCGTCGCCGGATGGCAGGTTGGTCGCGGTGCGGAGCATCCCGACCGCCCCGTCGACGAGCTCGCGCACGATGTCGGCGTGGCCCGCGTGCCGGTGCGTCTCGGCCGTCACGTGGACGAGGAGCGTGTGCAGCGTTGGCCGGCGCCGCTCCTCCGGCCACCACGGCACCAGGCCCCGCGCGTCGAGCGGCCGCGCCGCCACGGTCGCGTCTGAATGCGCCCAGACCCGTCGGTAGAGCCCGACCACGTCCTCCCGGGTCTCGTCGGCGGTCGCCCACATGTCCGAGTTCGGCTCCGAATCCTCGTCCAGCCAGGAGAGCTCTTCGGGGAACGGCCGGTCCATGACGAAGCCGAAGTAGCCGGACTCGACTCCGGCGAGGTGCTTGACCAGACCGAGCAGGTTGGTGCCGGTCGGAGTCAGCGGACGCCGCACATCGTATTCGGACAGGTCGTCGAGCTTCCACAACACGGCGTCCCGGGCGCGCTGAAGGTAGCCCAGCAACGTCGCCTTGAGGTCATCGTGCGAGCCTCGACCATGCGCAGACCGCGCGTCCTCCGTCGTCATGGACCAAGGCTGCCAGAGCCGCAACAGGCCGCGGGGCCACGACAACGGGTCAACGGGGCATCCCGCTTGTCGGTTAGGGTTAGAGGTCATGGATGTGTGCGAGATGACCCGCCCAGTGGCCTCGGGCCGACTGGGTGCGCGAGCCGTCCGGTGGGCACGAGCTCTCCGGGGGTCAGCCACGCGCGCGAGCGCGGTCTGACCCCGCCCCGACCTCATCCACCCACATCAGCAAGGACCTCACGATCATGGAAACCGCCGAGATCAGGCGACGCTGGCTCGCCTTCTTCGAGAACCGGGGTCATACCGTCGTCCCAAGCGCCCCACTTGTGCACGACGACCCCAACCTCCTGTTCGTCAACGCGGGGATGGTGCCGTTCAAGCCATATTTCCTCGGTCAGGAGACGCCGCCGTACCCCCGTGCGACGAGCGTGCAGAAGTGCGTGCGAACCCTCGACATCGAGGAGGTCGGCAAGACCACGCGACACGGCACGTTCTTCCAGATGACCGGCAACTTCAGCTTCGGCGACTACTTCAAGGAGGGCGCCATCGAGCTCGCCTGGGAGCTCGTGACGAGGCCGCAGAACGACGGTGGCTACGGGTTCGACGAGAAGGACCTCTACGCCTCGGTGTACCACGAGGACGACGAGGCGATCGCGATCTGGAAGCGGGTCGCGGGACTCCCCGACGACCGCATCGTGCGCCTCGGGAAGAAGGACAACTACTGGAACATGGGCGTCCCCGGCCCGGGCGGACCGTGCTCCGAGATCCTCATCGACCGGGGCCCCGAGTTCGGCGCCGACCGCGACTGGGAGGCGGGGGACCGGTACCTCGAGTTCTGGAACCTCGTGTTCATGCAGGACGACCTGTCCGCGGTCCGGGCCAAGGACGACTTCGACATCGCCGGTCCCCTGCCCAAGCGCAACATCGACACCGGTATGGGACTCGAGCGGGTCGCCTACCTGCTCCAGGGGGTGGACAACCTCTACGAGATCGACGAGGTGTTCCCCGTCATCGCGGCCGCCGAGGACCTGTCGGGCCGCCGCTACGGCGCCGACCTCGAGGACGACGTCAGGTTCCGGGTCGTCGCGGACCATGTGCGCTCCGCGCTCATGCTCATCGGCGACGGTGTCACGCCCGGCAACGAGGGCCGGGGCTACGTGCTGCGCCGGCTGATCCGCCGCGCGGTTCGCTCGATGCGGCTGCTCGGCGTGGACGCCCCCACTCTCGAGCACCTGCTGCCCGTGAGCAAGGAGCAGATGCGCGCGTCCTACCCCGAGCTCGAGTCCGGCTTCGCCCGGATCAGCCAGGTCGCCTACGCCGAGGAGGACGCGTTCCGCAGGACGCTGAGCGCGGGTACGACGATCCTCGACGTCGCGGTTGGCCGGGCCAAGTCCAGCGGGTCGGGCACGCTCGGCGGCGCGGAGGCGTTCCAGCTGCACGACACGTACGGCTTCCCCATCGACCTCACCCTCGAGATGGCGGCCGAGCAGGGCCTCAACGTCGACGAGGCCGGGTTCAGGCGGCTCATGGCCGAGCAGCGTGACCGCGCGAAGGCGGACGCCAAGGCGAAGAAGATGACGCACGGCGACGTGTCCGTCTACCGCCAGCTGGCGGACCAGCTCGGCCGAGCGGTGGAGTTCACCGGCTACGACGAGGTGGTCTCCGAGGCCCGCGTCCGCGGGCTCATCCACGACGGAGCGCTCGTCGAGTCCGCGAGCGCGGGCGACGAGGTCGAGCTCGTGCTCGACCGCACACCCCTCTATGCCGAGGCCGGTGGGCAGCTCGCCGACCACGGGAGGATCCGCCTGGCCAACGGTGCGCTCATCGAGGTGCGGGACGTGCAGAAGCCGGTCAACGGCCTCATCGTCCATCGCGCGACGGTCCTCGAGGGGGAGGCGGTCACGGGTGCCGAGGCCGAGGCGGTCGTCGACGTGGCCCGGCGTCGGTCGGTCTCCCGGGCGCACACGGCGACGCACATGGTCCACCAGGCGCTCCGGGAGGAGCTCGGCGACGCGGCGACGCAGGCGGGTTCCGAGAACTCGCCGGGCCGGCTGCGCTTCGACTTCAAGGCGCAGAGCCCGGTGCCGCACGAGGCGATGGCCGACATCGAGGCCAAGGTCAACGCGGTCCTGCTCGACGACCTGCCCGTGATGGCCGACGTCATGTCGCTCGACGAGGCCCGGCGGATGGGTGCGTTGGCGCTGTTCGGGGAGAAGTACGGCGACCGGGTCCGCGTCGTCTCCATCGGCGAGTGGTCCAGGGAGCTCTGCGGTGGCACGCACGCCTTGCGGGTCGGCCAGCTCGGCGTCGTCAAGCTCCTCGGCGAGGCGTCGATCGGCTCCGGCGTCCGCCGGGTCGAGGCGCTCGTCGGCTCCGATGCGTACCACTACCTGGCCCGTGAGGCGGCGATCGTCGGCCAGCTCACCGACCAGCTCAAGGTGCGCAAGGAAGAGCTGCCGGACCGGATCGCGAGCATCCTGACCAAGCTCAAGGAGGCCGAGAAGGAGATCGCGGCGGTCAAGCAGGCCCACGTCCTCGGGGCAGCGCCCGGACTCGTCGCCACGGCTCGCGACTTCGGCGGCGTGACGTTCGTCAGCCACGACGCGGGAGCGGACGTCACGGCCGACGACCTGCGCGGCCTCGTCCTCGACGTGCGCCGCCGCCTCGGGAACGACCGGCCGTCGCTGATCTCCATGGCAGGGATCGCCAACGGCCGGCCCATCGTCATCATCGCAACCAACGAGCGGGGACGCGAGATCGGCCTCAAGGCCGGTGTCTTCGTCAAGACCGCCGCACAGCACCTCGGGGGCGGCGGCGGTGGCAAGGACGACATCGCCCAGGGCGGCGGCACCGACCCCTCGATGGTCTCGACCGCGCTCGGCGCCGTCGAGGAGCAGCTGCGCCAACGAGGCGCGTGACCGTCGTGCCCGTCCGAACCGGTGTGCGGATCGGCGTCGACGTGGGCAACGCTCGCGTCGGCGTCGCCGCCTCCGATCCTTCGGGCACGTTCGCGCACCCCGTCGAGACCCTTTCCCGGGATGAGAGCAGCGGCACCGACGTCGAGGCGATCGCTACCCTCGTGGCCGCACGGGCCGCCGTGGAGGTCGTCGTCGGCCTTCCGAGGCTGCTGTCCGGCCAGGAGGGCGCGGCGGCCCGGATCGTCCGGAATTATGCCGGGCAGCTCGCGGCCCGGGTCGCTCCCGTGCCGGTGCGGCTGGTCGACGAGCGCTTGACCACGGTGGCGGCACACAAGAGACTGCACGACAGCGGTGTGCCGGGTCGGGGTCAACGGTCCGTCGTCGACCAGGCTGCCGCCGTGCTGATCCTCCAGTCGGCCCTCGACGCGGAAGCCTTGTCGGGCAGGCCAGCGGGTGAGATCGTCTCGCTCGGCAAAGCACGGAAGAAGGAACGTCGACGATGAAGGATCATCTCGAGGCCTCCATCTTCGGTGAGCATGACGAGTCCCCCGAGGGAACGGGCCACGAGGAAGAGGCGGTCCCACCGGCGCCACCGCCGCGGACCCGTCGCGAGGCGAAGGAAGCCGAGCTCGCCGCCCAGCGCGCGGCCAAGCGGAGGGGCAAGGCCCCCCGAGGCAAACCCTCCGTGCTGCGCCGTCTTGCCGTCATCGTCCTGGCCCTGGCCATCGTCGCCGGGGGCGTGGGCATCGCCTACACCTACCTGCGCCCGGTCGTCGTGGGGTTCTTCGAGCCGAACGACTACCCCGGTCCGGGCTCGGGCTCGGTGCGCGTCACCGTGGCGCAGGGTGCCGGGGGATCGGCCATCGCGACGGTCCTCGCCGACCAGGACGTCGTCAAGACGACGAAGGCGTTCATCGAGGCGGCGAGCGACGACCCGAAGAGCGCGGGCATCCAGCCCGGGGTCTATGAGATGCGCACCCAGATGAAGGCGACCGACGCGCTCGCCATCCTCGTCGACCCGGCCAACCGCATCGTCACCAGAGTCGTGGTGCCGGAGGGCAAGTGGGCCAAGGAGGTCTACCCGATCCTCTCCGCTGCCACGGGCATCCCCGTCGCGGACTATGCCAAGGCGGCCAAGGACGGTGCCGCGCTCGGCTTGCCGCCCTCGGCGAAGGGCAATGTCGAGGGGTACCTCTTCCCCGCCAGCTACGAGTTCGAGCCGGACACCACGGCCGCCGACCACCTGCGCAAGATGGTCACCGAGTCGACCACGCGCCTGGAGGCGCTGGGGGTCACTCCGGACCAGATGGAGCGCACGATGATCGTGGCGAGTCTGGTCGAGGCGGAGGCGCGCTTCGCCGAGGACCGCCCGAAGGTGGCCCGGGTCGTCGAGAACAGGCTCGCCCAGGACATGCAGCTCCAGTTCGACTCGACGGTCAACTACGCGACCGGCAAGCACGGCATCACCACGACGGACGCCGACCGCGCGAGTAAGAGCCCCTACAACACCTACCAGGTCAAGGGTCTGCCCCCCGGTCCGATCGGCAACCCGGGCGAGAGCGCGATCCAGGCGGCGGCGCAGCCTGCGCAAGGCCCATGGCTCTACTTCGTCACGGTCGACCCCGCCAAGGGCACGACGAAGTTCGCCGTCACCTGGCAGGAGCACGAGGCCAACGTCGCCGAGTTCCAGGCCTGGTGCCAGGCGAACAAGGGCCAGTGCTGAGCGTGGCGGCCGCGGCGTGAAGTGTGCGGTGTGGGGGTCGCCGATCGCGCATTCTCTCTCCCCGGTCCTGCACCGGGCGGCCTACGCGGCTCTCGGCCTGGAGGACTGGACGTACGAGGCGCGCGAGGTCGACGAGGCGGGTTTCGACGCCGCGCTCGCCGGGCTCGATGGGCAGTGGCGCGGACTCTCGCTGACCATGCCGCTCAAGGAGGTGGCCCTGCGGGCGGCGTCGCACGTGACCGCGACCGCGGCGGACACCGGGGCCGTCAACACGCTCGTCCGCGAGCCGGAGGGTTGGACGGGGTACAACACCGACGTGTACGGCATCGCCGCGCTGCTCGAGGCGGGCGGTCACGACACGACCGACGCGATGATCATCGGCAGCGGCGCCACGGCCCGCGCCGCGGTGGCCGCACTGGCCTCCTCCGGCACGCGACGCATCACCTTCATGGTGCGCAGTGGAGCGCGGCCCGAGACGGTCGACCAGGCACGTCGCGCCGGCATCACCGTCTCGGAGGTACCGATGGGGGAGTGGTCACTGAGCGACGTCGTCATCAGCACCGTCCCGCCCGCAGCGGTCATCGGCCTCGGAGCGTTCCCCCGGTCTGATCGCGACGAGAGCCAG
>DASUQN010000375.1:0-5898 GCA_036280515.1 Intrasporangium sp.
CCATGACCGTGATGGCGACGACGTAGGCTGGCCATCCCAGCACGACCTTGGCTACGCCGAGAGCCGCCACCTGCTCGGCGAGATAGAGCGGCACCATGACGGCGAGCCGGACGACATTGAGCGCGATGAGGACCCACGCGAGGCGCATCGCCACCGTGATGATCCCGGGATGCTTGTGCCACCACGTCGGGTCCTCGGCGAAGGCCTCCGGCTCGGCCACCGCGACGACGAAGCCGAAGAGCGGCCACCGGGCCAGGTTGGTCACAAGGAGGAGGACGAGCAGGGCGGCGTTCTGGAGCATGCCGGGCAGGAACGCGTCCTCCGCCTGGCCGGACCGCAGGGCGAAGAAGGCAGAGATCCCGACGCCGATCGCGGCATAGGCGATGAACCGCGGATCCTGTCGCTGCAGTATCCGGATCGCGAGCGGGACCAGGACCATGGCGCCGGCAGCGAGCAGCGAGACCTTGAGGTCCTTCGTGAACGCCCAGGTCAGGGCGAAGGCGAGGGTCGGGATGGCGGACTCGAGGGCCCCTCGCCATCCACCGATCGCTTCCGAGAGCTTGATCCGGAGCAGCTCCTCGACGGTCGGGTACCGGCGCAGGTCCGCCTCGGACCGCTCCACCCCGCTGCCGACGGGGGCGCCCTCAACGTGCTCAGCCAAGGGTCTCCCCCACTCTCCCGATGACCTCGTAGGCCGGGTTGAAGATGGTGACGGTGCGTCGCTGGAGGGTAACCCGTCCGGTCGCGCGGAGGCGGATGCCGGGCGAGATCCCCGGGATCCTTCGCCTGCCCAGCCACACCAGGTGCAGGGCGTCGCTGCCGTCCCACAGCTCGACGTCCA
The DNA here is from genome assembly GCA_036280515.1 of Intrasporangium sp. Lineage (GTDB taxonomy): Bacteria > Actinomycetota > Actinomycetes > Actinomycetales > Dermatophilaceae > Intrasporangium. Next base: position 842 of record DASUQN010000375.1, read on the forward strand.
GGGCTGGCACGTCGACCCGAGGGCGAATGGACATGGTCCGCACCTCGCCGATGACGGTCACTCGCGCTCTCGGCCGAGCCTCCCGGATCGGGACGACCTGCGCGTCGGCGGCGTCCCGCCCCGGTTCGACAGGCCCGCTGGCCTCGGAGTTGTCGCGACGCAGGCGCTCCGCGAAGCGGCGCAGGCGACTTCCGGTGTCAGACGTCATGAGGGTCTGCGCGGCGGTTTGGCGAGCCCGAGGTCATCGGGATCACCGGACCTCGGTGATCTCGGGGCCGCGCTCGAAGGGCTTGAGGTCGTCGAGCCGCCGCCGCTCACCAGTCCCCCGCTGGTCGGGCTGGTCGGGCTGGTCGTGCTGCTCGGGCGCTTGCGAGGCGGTGGCCTGCGACGTGGTATCGGGCAGCCGCAGGGCGAGCAGCTCACGCGGGGGCCGGGCCTCGTCGCCCCGGTCGATGACGGCCGTGCGGATGACGTCGTGCACGTCCGCTGCGGCACCATCGTCGATGGCGGCTCGGCCGCTCACCACGGCACGGAGGAACCACCGCGGTCCGTCGAAGCCGATGAACCGCGCGGGCATGAAGACGGTGCGGCCATCGGGCCCCTTCTGGGGCATCCGCGTCAGCAGCTCCTCACCGAACTCACCGGTGCGGACCTCTGACGTGCCGCCGGCATCGGTGATGCTCTTGCCGATCTCGTTACGGATGTCGATCCAGACACCCTCGCTCTTCGGCGCCGCGAAGGCCTGAAGCTGCACGGCGGACTCGCCGAGCACCGCCGTGACTCCGGTGATCTGCTGCTCCTGCTCGTTCACCTCGAGTCGCAGTTCCATACCCGGCTTGCCCTTGAGCCAGAGCGCCCCGAGGTTGAGGTACTCGCTGTCGTCCGCCACGGCGGACCGGTCGAAGGGACCAGTCGTCCCGTCGACCGCGGCGACGCCCCCCTCCGCGCCATCCTCCCTGCCCTCCGGGCGCTCGTCCGAGTCGCCCCGGAGGTCGGCACCCAGGTCATCGAAGTCCGCCTCAGGGGCTACCTGCTCGTCACGGGCCGACTTGCGGCGGCTGAAGAGTCCCACGTGAATCCGTCCTTCTGTCTACAACTGTCGAGGGGGCCGAGCGGACCGCCTCGGGCGACCATCGGCTGGCCGGGCGAACCCGGCGTGTGGCGGGATGACCGGTGAGGGCCCGGTGCATCCTGTCAGGTCCAGTCAGGCGCTCGGCGGTCGCGCTGCCCCGAAGCCGCCCGTCGACCCATGTCCAGTGTCCCCCCGGACGGTCGCGTCGAGCGAATCGACGGCCACGAAGCGTGCTCGAGCCACCCGCTGCACGATGAGCTGGGCGATGCGGTCTCCGCGGTGCACGACGAAGTCCTCGCCCCGATCCAGGTTCACCAGGTTGACGAGGATCTCCCCGCGATAGCCCTCGTCGATGGTGCCGGGCGCGTTGACGATCGAGATGCCATGGCGGGCCGCCAGCCCGGAACGCGGATGGACGAATCCCGCATGGCCCGGAGGGAGCGCGATGGCGACGCCAGTGGGCACGAGGACGCGCTCTCCGGGGCGGATGACGACGTCGACCCGTGACACGAGGTCGGCACCGGCGTCACCAGGGTGAGCGTACGTCGGCAACGGGAGGTCCGGATCGAGCCGGCGTACGGCGACGGCGACGGGCGTGTCCACGCCAGCATCGTCTGCGCCGACGGGGGCAGCACAAGGGTCGGTCACGTGGACCGACCCTATCTGCTGGAGCTCCGTCTCGACCTGCGTGTGGGAGTCGGCGCTCAGGCCGCACACTCCGTGCAGATCATCATCCCGTTCGTCTCCTTGGCGAGCTGGCTCCGGTGGTGCACGAGGAAGCACCGGGAACAGGTGAACTCGTCAGCCTGCTTCGGCAGCACTCGCACGGACAACTCCTCACCGGAGAGATCCGCGCCGGGCAGCTCGAAGCCCTCGGCCTGCTCGGTCTCATCGACGTCCACACTGGACGAGGTCTTGTCCACACGACGCGACTTGAGCTCCTCGATCGAATCCTCGCTCAGGTCGTCGTCTGTCTTGCGTGGCGCGTCGTAGTCGGTTGCCATGTGTGCCCTCTCACTGCTTGCTGGTACTCCGCCTGGCGGAGAGCCACCCCTTGTCGTGACGCGAGAACGTCCCCACGCGCCTCCTTGTTCCCGCACGTCCGGTGACGGTGCTGACATCGTCGAACATGCTGCGTGCGCGGATTGTGCCCCATCCGCCAGCGGCTGTCACCTCGTTTCGCGGCGAGTCTCACCGCCCGTGCCCGCGAAACGGACAGACCTGCCGTTTCCGGACCAATCCTTCACGATCTCTTTGCCAAACCCAGACCCGCCCGGGTGCAGGCTGGCTCGCAAGGGCCCGGCAGACCCACTGATAAGGTCTGCGAGCCCGACCGACCTTCCACCGGCCAGGAGGTGCCATGACCGAATTCGGCGAGCAGATCCGCGTCCGCGTCCTCGACGCCCTCGATGATCTCGCCCAAGCGCGCGCCGCCGGCGACGACTACCGCATCCAGATCCACACGGGCGAGCTTGAGTCATTCGCCCGCCTCGCTGCCGAGAACGGCATCCGGGTCCCGGAGCTGGAGCACTTCCGGGCCGCCTGACCAACCCACCCAGCCACCCGCGTGACGTACCGGCATGCCGCTGAGCCGGGCCTCATCGGCACGGAGCCTGCGCCGCCTCAGTGCCCGGTGGGCAGGAAGAGAGCCCGCAGCGGCTCGACCAGCCCTGGTCCGGCGGCGACGGTCAGGACCTTGCCCGGGTGGCTCCCCTTGCCCAGCACGACACCGCCCGCCTCCTCGACGATGAGCCAGCCCGCGGCGAGGTCCCAGGCGTTGATACCCGACTCGGCATAGGCATCGACCGTCCCTTCGGCGACCCGGACGAGGTCGAGCGCGGCACTGCCGATGCGCCGGATGTCCCTCACCTGGGGCAGCACGCGTCGCAGCACGTCCGCCTGCCGAGCGCGGACCTCTGGGTCGTAGCCGAAGCCGGTGGCGAGCAGCGCCCTCCCGAGCCGTTCCTCCGACGACACCGTCAGCCGTCGAGGGACCTCCCCCGACTGAAGGTGGTCCGTGCCGTCGCTGGGCTCGGGTCTGGACCACGCTCCGCCACCTCGGCGCGCGTGGTGAACCACCCGGCGACAGGGGTCGGCGACCGCCCCGGCGACGGGTCGCCAGGCGCCATCGGTTCGGGCATCACCTGTGACGACGGCGACGGAGACGGCGTAGGCAGGGATGTCGTAGAGGTAGTTCACCGTCCCGTCGATGGGATCGACGATCCAGGTCAAACCGGAGGTCCCAACGACGTCCACGCCCTCTTCCCCGAGGACTCCGTCGTCAGGACGGGCGGACCTGATGAGGCGGTGAAGCAGCTCCTCGGATCGCTGGTCCATGACCGTGACGACGTCCGTGTCGGTCGACTTCGTCGCGGTGACGCCCACGCGACGGGGTCGGTCGTCGCGGATGAGCCGACCCGCCGCGACGGCCACGTCGATGCAGAGTCGCTCGAGCGCCTCGATCATGGGCTCGGACAGGCCGTGCGGCTCGGTGCCCGGATCGGTGGTCACTCGCCTCAGTCCTTCCCGCAGTGTGCCGGGCGCGCAGCCCGGAGATTGGGGCAGCATCCGGGCGCGCACACGGACGGCATCCGACCCTCGAAGTCCGGGACCGCTTCGCCCCGTGCCTCGGCCGCGCGCTCGGTGACGGCGTCGACCAGGTCGGCGACGAAGGCCGGATCGCTCCCCACGGTCGCCGCACGGACGAAGCGGAGTCCGACCCGTGCCGCAGTGGCTGCGGCCTCGGTGTCGAGGTCGTAGACGACCTCCATGTGGTCCGAGATGAACCCGATCGGGGCGGCGACCACGGCGGATCGCCCCTCGGCTGCCAGCTCCTCCAGGCGATCGTTGACGTCGGGCTCGAGCCAGGGTTGCGTCGGAGGCCCCGAGCGCGAGCAGAAGACGAGCTCGCCGACGAGGTTGCGACCGAGCACGGTGTTGGCCTCCTCGGTGAGGGCCGAGGCGAGGGCGAGGTGCTGACGCTGGTAGAGGCGCCCCTCGCCGCCCCCCGGTCCGGACGTCTCGTCCATCGCCTCGGGAATCGAGTGGGTGACGTACAAGAGCGCGATCTGCTCGTCCGGGACGCCGTCGAGGACGCGCAGGGCAGCGAGGACATGGTCGAGGTTGGCTCTGCGGAAGCCGGGCCTCGGCGCGTAGGGCGCGATCTTGTCGACCGCGAGGTCCAGTCCGTCTACCCGGAGCGCGTCGAGCGCCTCCGCGAGGTTCTCGCGGTACTGGCGGCAGGAGGAGTAGGACGAGTAGGCGCTCGTGGTCACGGTGACCACCCGTCGGTGTCCGGCCGCGTGCGCTTCACGCAGCGCGTCCTCGAGGAAGGGCTCGCTGTTGCGGTTGCCCCAGATGATCTGGGTGGCGTCTCCGCGTGCGTGCAGCTCGTCCCGGAGCGCCGTGACGAGGGCGCGGTTCTGGTCGTTGATCGGGCTCTTGCCGCCGAAGAGGAAATAGTGATCTCCGACGGCTTCAAGGCGCTCGTCGGGGATGTCTCGGCCCGCTGTGACCCGACGAAGGAACGGAAGCACCTCGTCGGGGCCCTCGGGCCCTCCGAAGCTGAGCAGGAGGATCGCGTCATACGGCTGCATGCCTGGTCACTTTCGTTGCTGTTGGCCGGTGCGAAGCGGCTGCGGGGCGTTGAGGTCGAGACGGACCGCGACGATCCGAAGGCCGAAGACGAGCCCGACCGCACCCCACAGGACCCAGTCGTGCAGGGCGCCTCCCTCGCCGGCGACAACGACGACGATCGACCCGAGCAGGGCCGGCAGGGCGTAGAGCTCGCGGCGCAGGACCTCCGGGACCTGTCCGGCCAACACGTCCCGGATGACTCCACCCCCACTGCGGTGCTCAGACCGACGATGACCGAGGTGATCGGCGGCATGCCGAAGGTGACCGCCTTGAGGCTGCCCGCCACGGCGAACGCCGCCAGACCCATCGCGTCGAGAACGCGAACGAACCGACTGATGCGCTCGACCCC
>DASUQN010000376.1:0-6510 GCA_036280515.1 Intrasporangium sp.
GCGATGACCATGCCGTTCTATGTCCCGCCCGAGCAGGTGATGAAGGACCGTGCCGATTTCGCCCGCAAGGGCATCGCGCGCGGACGCTCGGTGGTCGTGCTGGCCTACGACAAGGGCATCGCCTTCGTCGCCGAGAACCCGTCCCGGGCGTTGCACAAGGTCTCCGAGATCTACGACCGGATCGCCTTCGCCGCCGTCGGCCGCTACAACGAGTTCGAGTCCCTCCGAGTCGCCGGGATCCGGTACGCCGACCTGCGCGGCTACTCCTACGACCGCACGGACGTCACGGCGCGCGCGCTGGCCAACACCTACGCGCAGACGCTGGGTGCCGTCTTCACGCAGGAGTCGAAGCCCTTCGAGATCGAGATCGTCGTCGCCGAGGTCGGACAGACACCCGACGACGACCAGATCTTTCGCCTGACGTACGACGGGTCGGTCGCCGACGAGCGTGGCTTCGTCGCCATGGGCGGAGCGAGCGAGCAGGTCGAGGCCGGCCTTGCCGAGCGATGGCGCCCCGGCCTCAGCCTGGGTGAGGCGCTCCGCCTCGCGGTCGACGTCCTGGCCATCGCGCCGGAGGGCGGGGAACCCCGTGAACTGGGCCCGGACCAGCTCGAGGTCGCCGTCCTCGACCGGGAGCGACAACGCCGGGCCTTCCGCCGCGTCGTCGGAGGCCTGCTTGGCCGCTTGCTCAGTCCCGAGGACCCCATCGCGGACGCACCCGTTGACGAAGCGCACCCGGGGCACCCCGAAGTGTTGAGCGGCGAGCCGAATGACAGCCCCGCCGGTCCGGACGGTTCGTCGACCGGGCCTGACAATGCAGGTCCGTCTGACGCCGGTCAGGGACGCGACGACGGGCCGACGCGGCCGATGTGATCGGTTCCCCACGTGCATGACGATGCCGTCCGGCCCCGTTGGGGGCCGGACGGCATCGTTGCAATGCGCGAGGGACCGTCAATTGGTCCGCACGGGCTCCTTCGAGGACGCACCTTCGGCGGCGCGGCCGTCGTGTGAGTCGTCAGCACGGTCATCCCGGTTGGCGGGAATCGCCTGCATCACGATGGTGGCGTCGGACGCTGACGGCTCGACCGCAGCAGCCTGCTGGGAGGCGGACTGCTCCGATGCGCTCGGATGCGGTGCTGCGTGCTGCGGCTCCGCCGGCGGCGCGGGCTGCTGGGCAACCGGCTGCGGTTGGGCGGACAGTGCGTCGGCGGCACCGCCACCAAGGGTGGCCAGCATCTGGCGGACGTTGGACAGCTGCGAGGTGATGGCATCGCGCTGAGCGGTCGAGGCGGCCAGCTCGCGCTCGGACTCCTCGCGCACCCTGGCCGCGTGGTCGCGGGCCTCGGAGACGATGAGGTCGGCCTGGGACTGCGCGCCGTTGAGGATTGCCTGGGCGCGGCCACGCAGCTCAACCGCGTCCTTCTCCGACCGCTCGCGCAGCTCGCGGGCCCGCCGGTCGGCCTCCGCCAGCGTCGCCTCGACGGCCGCACGTCGCGTCTCGAACTCCTTGTCGGCCTGCTCACGCCGGGTGGCCAGCGTCGTCTCGAGCTCCGCCGTCGCGGCCGCGGCCTTGGCCCGGTGGGACTCGTACTCGGCCTGGGACTCCTGCCGCTGAGCCGAGGCGACACTCTGCGCCTCGGCGATGATCGCCTGTGCCTCACGGTTCGCCTGGGCGATGACGCGCTGCCCCTCCTCCTCGGCGCGGACCTTTGCCTGCTCCGCATAGGCGCTGGTGGTCGCCTTGAGCTCGGCGGCGGCGTTGTTGGCCCGCTCGCGGATGTGATCTGCCTCCGCGGCGGCGCGGTTGCGCATCTCGGCGGCCTCGGCGTCGGCGAGGGTGAGGATCTGGCCGACGCGCTCGCCGAGCTCGGTGTAGGTCTGCGCCTGCGAAGGGGCGGACTTCTTGAGGTCGGCCATCGCACGCGTCTGCTGGCCGAGCTGGCCGCGCAGGTCAGCCATCTGGGCGTTGAGCTTGGTCAGCTCGACGCTGCGCTCGGAGGCGTCCTTCTTCGCGGCCTGGAGGGTTCGGTTCTGCGACTCGATGAACGCATCGACCTCCTCGGGCTCGTATCCGCGACGGGAGAACTTGAAGTTGGGTCTGTCGATCATGGCCATCCAAGGGAGAGATGTGGAGGATTGTCTAGGAAGGGGGGCGTGGGCCATTGTTGCAGGCCGCACCAAATCGAGACACGGGTGTCCAGCCTCAATCGGATATCGAAAGCCCCTGCGCGGCCAGCGACTCGATCACCGCGAGCTCGTCGCCCCGGTCCAGCCCCGCCCTCGACCGCTTGCGAGCGGTCCCCAGAGTCTGCTCCCAGGCCAGCGAGTCCACCATGGTGTCCTCCAGAGGTCGGGACGTGAGCCCGGCCCCAGCCGCCGATGCCCCACTGCGGTCCATGAACGCCTGCCACTCGGGATCGCGCAGCCACAGTGGGAGTGACCGCGGGCCCATGAACTCCTGAATCTCCAGTCGCGCGAGCGCCTCGCCGTCCGCCCGGACGACCTCGCCTGCGAAGCCGGCCACCCGAGCAGCCGTGTCGAGGACGTGCTCGAGCGGCGCGGCGGGACCGACGGCGTTGTGCACCCCAGTCGTCCCCGACAGCCCGGCGGACACCAGCCACGCTGCCAGGTCCACGACGTCGACCCACTGGACGCTCTGATCCGGGTGGTGGGGGACGAGCACGGCGCCACCGTCCCGTGCCGCCTGTGCGAAGCGCCCCGGCCAGTAGCCGAATCGTTCGGACGGGTCCCCGCCACCGACGATGAGTCCACTCCTTGCAATGAGAGCGGCGCCGGCACGTGCCCCGAGGACGGCCTGCTCACAGGCCACCTTGCCCTCGCCATACTGCTCCGGGGTGGCCTCGTCAGACTCCAACGCGGGAAGGAGTGCCGCGGACTCGGCCGCTCCCGGCTCGTCATGCCGGGCATAGACCGAGCAGGAGCTGACGAAGGCCCAGTGCGTGGAGCGCTCGGCCAGCGCCGCCACCGCGCCGCGGACGTGACCGGGCTGGCGCGCGACGTCGACGACGAGGTCCCATGAGTCCCGGTGCAGGGCCTCGTAGGCCGCCGGGTCCGTGCGGTCCGCACGGGCGAGTCTGGCTCCCTGTGGCACCTGCCCCGACTCACCCCGGGCGAGGCAGGTCACCTGGTGTCCGAGCGCAAGGGCACGGGCGGCGACCGCACCGCCGAGCCAGCTGGTTCCGCCGAGGACGAGGATGGAGGCCATGTGGCCCAGCACAGCACGGCCACCGCGCCGCCGTCACGCTCCTTCGCTCACGGCATGGAGAACGGTGCTTAGAGTTGGTGCATGGAGCGGCGGATCTTCGGGATCGAGAACGAGTACGGCGTCACCTGCACGACGCAGGGCCAGCGCAGGCTCACTCCCGACGAGGTCGCTCGCTACCTGTTCCGGCGGGTCGTCGCCTGGGGTCGGTCGAGCAACGTCTTCCTCGGCAACGGCGCGCGCCTCTACCTCGATGTCGGGTCCCACCCCGAGTACGCAACCGCGGAGTGCGACTCGGTCCGCGAGCTCGTCATCCAGGACAAGGCAGGGGAGCGGATCCTCGAGGGGCTCGTCGAGGACGCGCAGGCTCGCTTGCGCGACGACGGCGTCGAGGGGGAGATCTTCGTCTTCAAGAACAACACGGATTCCGCCGGCAACTCCTACGGCTGCCACGAGAACTACCTCTACGGCCGCACCAGCGACTTCCAGCGGGTGTCGGACATGTTCATCCCGTTCCTCATCAGTCGCCAGATCACCAGTGGCGCCGGCAAGGTCGTCGCCACGGCGCACGGCGCCAGCTACGCGGTCAGCCAGCGCGCCGACCACATCTGGGAGGGCGTGTCGTCCGCCACGACGCGCTCGCGGCCGATCATCAACACCAGGGACGAGCCGCACGCGGATGCCGAGCGTTACCGCCGCCTGCACGTCATCGTCGGCGACTCGAACATGTCCGAGACCACCAACCTGCTCAAGGTCGGTTCCGCGGACCTCGTGTTGCGCCTCATCGAGCACGGTGTCGTGATGCGCGACCTGGCGCTGGAGAACCCGATCCGGGCCATCCGGACCATGAGCCACGACCCCACCGGGCGGGCGACGGTGCGTCTTGCCAACGGGCGGGAGCTCTCCGCGCTGGACATGCAGCGCGAGTACTTGGAGAAGGCGTCCGACTTCGTGGACCGCGAGGGGATGCCCTCACCGGACACCAAGCAGGTCATCGACCTGTGGGGGCGAGCGCTCGACGCGATCGGCTCCGGCGACCTCGACGCGATCGGTACCGAGATCGACTGGGTCATCAAGCTCCGGCTGATCGAGCGGTACCGCGCCCGGCATGGACTCGGTCTCTCGGACCCCCGGATCCTCCAGCTCGACCTGGCATACCACGACATCAACCGGTCCCGCGGCCTGTTCTACCTCCTCCAGAAGCGAGGCCACGCGGCCCGCGTGGCCTCGGACATCGAGGTCTTCCGGGCCAAGGTCCGCCCTCCCCAGACGACGAGGGCGAAGCTCCGGGGCGACTTCATCCGGGCAGCCCAGGCGCACGGGCGCGACTTCACCGTCGACTGGGTGCACCTCAAGCTCAACGACCAGGCGCAGCGCACGGTCCTGTGCAAGGATCCGTTCCGGGCCGTTGACGAGCGCGTCGAGCGCCTGATGGACACGATCTCCCGGTCCCCGGCGGTGCCCCGCTCGCTCTGACCCGGCGGGCAGTGCCTGCCGCGGGATGGCGGTCACAAGATCTGGGGTTACAGTGACCGGGGCCTCCGGCCGGCGGCCCCTGCACCAGTCCACGACCCGAAAGCTCTCCTGTGCGAATTCGATCAGCCGCGACGGCCGCCGTCGCCGTCCTCGGCCTGTCCGTCCTGTCTGCATGTGGGCAGGCCCAGCCCGGCGGCCCGGCGGCCACTGGCACGAGCGCCGACGGAGGATCCACCGCGACGTCGGCGCCCGCTCCTGCACCGGCTGACGACCCGAAGGCGCTGGCCGCCCTCACCGCTGCCGGTCCGGTCGATTTCAAGACCGCACCCAAGGTCGACCTCGGCTCGTTGCCGATCTCGACGGCCTCGGTCCAGCGCAAGGTCCTGACTCCCGGCACCGGTCCTGCAGCGACGAAGGAGCACACGGTCCGGATCAAGACCCAGATCTACAACGGCACGTCGGGCAAGCTGCTCGACGACGGCTTCGGGAAGGCTCGCGCCGAGGAGGGTTACCGGCTCGGGCGCACCGACGTCATCGCCGGTTTCACCGAGGGCCTGGTCGGTGCGCAGAAGGGCGGACGGGTCGCCTTCACGATCCCGCCCGCCAAGGGCTTCGGCGACAGCGGCAACGCGCAGCTCGGGGTAGCACCGACCGACACCATCGTCGTCATCGCGGACGTCTCCGACGTGCACAAGGGGCTCACCGTGCTCGAGGGCGAGGGCTCGAAGAGCCCGGCCGGCTTCCCGACGGTCGAGTTCCCCGATGGCAACGCGAAGGCGCCGGAGGTGACGATCCCCAAGGGAGCAGCGCCGACCGAGACCAAGCAGGCCACCCTCATCGAGGGTGACGGCCCGGTCGTCAAGGCGAACCAGTTCATCGCCGCCCAGTACCACGGGGTCCTGTGGAAGGACGGCAAGGTCTTCGACTCCTCGTGGCAGCGCGGTGCGGCAGCCGACTTCCCGATCGGTGCCGGCGCGGTCATTCCCGGGTGGGACAGCACGCTCGTGGGCAAGAAGGTCGGCAGCCGAGTGCTCCTCGTCATTCCGCCCAAGGACGGCTACGGCGAGCAGGGCAACCCGCAAGGCGGCATCAGCGGCACGGACACGCTCGTCTTCGTCGTGGACATCCTCGACACGTACTGAGGGGCCGGCTCGGCCCCCCGGCTGCACTGAGCAGCTGCTGACAAACTGGAGCCCGTGCCGTCCGGCACGCCTCGACGAAGGGAATCCCCAATGGCACTCGACCCAGACCGCACCAAGCCGGAGATCGACTTCCCCGAGGGTGACACGCCTGCCGACCTGGTCGTCGAGGACCTCATCGAGGGCGACGGTCGTGAGGCCAAGGCCGGGGACACGGTGAGCGCCCACTACGTCGGGGTGGCCCACTCGACCGGCGAGGAGTTCGACTCGTCGTGGAACCGGGGTGCGCCGCTCGACTTCCGGCTCGGTGTTGGCATGGTTATCCCAGGCTGGGACAAGGGCATCCAGGGCATGAAGGTCGGCGGACGACGCAAGCTGACCATTCCCGCGCACCTGGCCTATGGCGACCGCGGAGCCGGCTCGGCCATCGCGCCGGGCGAGACGCTCATCTTCGTGGTCGACCTCGACGAGGTGCGCTGAGCCAGGAGGTTGTCGTGTCTCAGCCGAGCAGGGCTGCGGCATGGCGGCCGGCGACGGCCGCGGCCAGGAACGACAGGCGGTCGTCGTCGAACCCGCGCCCCATCGTCGACAGCGGCACCGGCGTGGCGCGGAGGGCGTCGTCGAGACCATCGCACCCGACCTCGACGAGCGTGAGCCGACCCCCGGTCGAGT
>DASUQN010000377.1:0-6098 GCA_036280515.1 Intrasporangium sp.
TTCGGTATCACCCTGCACGGGACCAGACGCGGGTCCCTCGTCGCCTTCGGCGCGACGGTGGCCACCCTCGCGGTGTCACTGGCCCTCCAGCCAGCGGGCGCCGTGGTTCTCGCCGACTGGATCTCGAGCCTCCTCGCCGCCTGCGTCGCCTGGCTCGCAGCTGACAACCTGCGGCAGCGCAGGGCCCGCTGGGCGGCGCTCGAGGAGCGCGCCCTGCTGCTGGAGCGGGAGAGGGAGGAGCGGGAACGCGCCGCCGTTTCCGCTGAGCGGCTCCGGATCGCCCGGGAACTGCACGACGTCGTCGCGCACTCGATGTCCGTCATCGCGGTACAGGCGGGCGTCGGTTCGCACGTCATCGACGACGACCTCGCCAGCGCGAAGGCGGCGCTCGGGACGATCGAGACGACGAGCCGGGATGCGCTGACCGAGATGCGGCGGATGCTCGGTGTGCTCCGCGACGGCACGGAGCCGGCCGAGGTCCAGCCGGTCCACGGCCTGGCCGACCTGCCATCGCTCGCGGCCCAGATGCGACGGACCGGGCTCGGCGTGACCCTCGACGCACCGATCGGAGTGCACGTGCCGGCCTGTGTCGACCTGACCACCTACCGTGTCGTCCAGGAGTCGTTGACGAACGTGCTCAAGCACGGTGGACCGGTCGCACACGTGCGAGTCGGGATCGACGACGAGCGGGTGACCATCGAGGTGACCGACGACGGCGGTCACGCCGAGGGTGCCGACCTCGGCGGGGGGCATGGCCTGGCCGGCATGCGCGAGCGGCTCTCGGTCTACGGCGGCACGTTCGAGGCGGGGCCACGGCTCGGCGGCGGCTTCCGTGTCCTCGCCTCGCTCCCCCGCGACGCGAGCGCGTCATGACGGGCGATTCCGCAACCCGCGTCGTCGTCGTGGACGACCAGGCGCTCGTCCGGGGGGCGTTCGTCCTGCTCGTCAACTCTGCTGCTGACCTCGAGGTCGTCGGCGAGGCGGCGAACGGTGCCGAGGCGGTCGACCTCGTGCGCTCGCTCGCACCGGACGTCGTCCTCATGGACATCCGGATGCCCGTCATGGACGGCCTGGCAGCCACCCGCGCGATCGGCGACCTCGACTGCGCGACCAAGGTGCTCGTGCTGACGACCTTTGATCTCGATGAGTACGTCTTCGCCGCACTGCGGGCTGGCGCGAGTGGCTTCCTCGTCAAGGACACTCCACCGGCCGACCTCCTCGCGGGCATCCGGGTCGTGGCCCGGGGCGACTCGCTGCTCGGGCCGAGTGCGACCCGGCAGCTGATCGAGGAGTTCGTCCGTCGAGGAGTCGCCGACCCGGGCGGCACGCCGGCGCGGTCGACGACGCCGGAGTCACTGGCGACCCTGACCGAGCGGGAGCGCGAGGTCCTGACGCTCGTCGCACGCGGACTGTCGAACCAGGAGATCGGCGAGGAGCTCTACGTCTCCGCGGCTACCGCCAAGACCCATGTGAGCCGGCTGCTCATGAAGCTCGGCGCCCGCGACCGGACCCAGCTCGTCGTGCTCGCGTACGAGTCCGGCCTCGTCGAGCCCCGCCCAACCTGAGTTGTCAGGAAAGACCTGTCATACCTTCACGCGAGGTCGTGGTCGTGCGCGTAGGTGGCCGCAGCGGTCCGTGACGTCACGCCGGTCTTGGTGAAGATGTTGCTCAGGTGCCGGGCCACGGTCTTCTCGCTGAGGAAGAGTGCCGACGCGATCTGCGCATTGCTGCGCCCGGTCGCCACGAGTCGGAGCACCTCGACCTCGCGTGAGGTCAAGCCGTCCGGCAGGCCCGTCGCAAGCAGTCGCTCGACCTCTCGCCTGGCCGGCTCGGCACCGAGCTCGGCGAAGGTCCGCTGCGCCACCGACAGCTCGGACGTCGCTGACACCGTGTCGCCGAGAGCCCTGAGCGCCAAGGCGATTCGCACTCGTGCCCGCGCGGCGTCATAGCGGGCGCCAAGGTCGATCCACAACTTCCAGGCTCGCCGGAGGTGCGTGAGGGAACCGGCGGGGTCGTCACGGGCCAGCGCGACGAGCCCAGCGGCATACGCTGCGGTGGCGTTGAGCGCCTGGCACCCAAAGGACTCGGCGATCGAGCCCAACTCCGAGGACGCTCGCTCTGCCTCGTCGAGCGCGCCTGCGGCGCAGAGGATCTCAACGGCAGGGCCGAGTCGTCGTGACCGGGCCACGGGGTCCCGAGCCTCATCGAGCACGCGGCGGATGCTGGTTGCGGCGGCACCCGTCCGTCCGTGAGCCAACCACAGGAGGGACAACCCGGGCTGCGGCTCGTGACCCCACGTGGCCGCCTCGTCATAGGCCGCCGCGGCCCCCTCCAGGTCGCCGAGCGTACGCAGGACCTCGCCGCGCTCGTACATCGCCAGACCGACCGCGGGGTCCATCCCATTCGCCCGGTATCGGTCGATCGCGAGCGCAAGCTCGTCGAGCGCTTCGGGGAAGGATGCTCGGGCGCGCAGGATCTGTCCCCTGTGGACGGCGCACTGCCCGGTGAACGCGACCAGGCCGAGCTGGTCGTCGCACCACTGGGTGAGAGCCTCGGTCCACTGGGTCATCCGTTCGTAGTCGGAGATCTCCTGGCAGCCCTCGATCATCGAGCAGTAGATCTGCCCCGCCATGATCGGCGACACCTCACCGGTGGCAAGTCCGACCATCGCCTCGACGAGTCGGGCCAACCCCTCGCGGACTCGCCCGAGGTAGAGCAGGGCTCGCCCGGAGCTCGAGAGCGCGAACGTGACGAGATCCGGGTCCGCGCGGGTACGCCCGATCTGCTCGATGCGCTCGCAGGACGCGAGCATCCCGGCGAGGTCACCGCTGAAGAGCCTCCGGAACATCTCGTGGATCAGCAGGTGCCCACGAATGGCTGCGTCATCCGACTCGTCCTCCACGAGCCGCTCGGCGCGAGCCACCCAACCAGCGCCGACCGCGGGCTCGCCGCTCGTGGAGAAGATCATCGCGAGCCAGTGCGCCTCGTTCGCCGCCGCGAGCCGATCACCTGCGGCGACGTCGATGGAGTGAGCCCGTTGGAGATAGCGGATCGCCGCGTTGCGGTCACCGGTGAGGTATGCCGCTGAGCTCAGTGCGCGCAGGTCGTCCACTCCCAACGTGGCTGGGTCGACACGCGTCAGATGCTCACGCGCCGCTTCCCACTCCCGGCGCGCGTAGGCCTCTCGCCCAGCTTCCAGCTCGTCGACGCCCATGACTGCTCCGCCTCTCGACGGTACTCCGTCGGGTCCTGCCGTCGGCTGAGAATGTGGCGCACGACGTGAGCGGCGTCGCGCCCGGCCCCGTGGATCATCATCGAGCTCGCCGCCGACTGGAAGCCCAGTCCCATGAAGTACAGCCCGGGTGCCGCGTCCACGATTCCGCCGAACTCGCGCGGCCAGCCCCGGTCGTCAAAGACGTCGAGGTCGATCCAGCCGAACGTCTGGCGGAAGCCGGTGCACCAGATCACCGTGGAGACGTCCACGGGCCCTCGGCTCTCGACCACGGGCCTGCCGTCCTCGACGCCGGTGACGCGGTCCTTGACCCAGTCCACGCCGCGCTCCTCGAGGTCCTTCGTCTGGATCCTCAGCCGGAAGCCGCCGTGGAAACGGATCTCCTCCATCTCCTTGCGGCCGATCGGAGTTCGCCGGGTGAGCACATGGGCGAAGGCGAACAGCACCAGCGGGAAGACGAGCCGGAAGCGGCGGGAGTCGAAGGGGACGGGGATCTGGCCCAGGTCGCGACCGGCGAGGATCGTCGGGTGGGTCTCCGCCAGCTCGTAGGCGATGTCACACCCCGAGTGAGAGGCACCAACCACGAGGACCGGGCCGGGAGGAAGCTGGCCTGGGCGGCGGTACTCGCTCGAGTGGAGCTGGACGATCGCCGGGTCGAGCTGGTCGGCGAAGTCGGGGACCGCCGCGGTCCGGCCGAACGTGCCGGTGGCGACGACGACGTTGTCGGCATGGATCTGGCCGCCGTCAGTGGTGACGATGTAGCCGCTCGTCGCACTGTCCTCGCCGACCTCGGGGGCACCCGCCGCCTGAAGACGCACCACGCTCGCACCGAGCCGGACCGGCAAAGCGAGCTCAGCGGCATACGACTCCAAGTAGTCGGCGAACTCCTCCTTGGTCGGGTACGACCACGCCGGCGCGGGGAACGGCCTGCCGGGGAGGGCATCGGCCCACGCGGGGGTGAACAGCCGCAGGCTGTCCCACTGGTGGCGCCACCCGTCACCGACACGAGACTCACTGTCGAGGATGACGAAGGGACGGCCTTTCTGCTGGAGCTGGTAGCCCGTGGCGAGGCCGGCCTGGCCGGCGCCGATGATGACGGTCTCGATGTGCTCACGCTGTGGTGTGGACATGGCTGGCTCCTTGGTGTGGCGAGAGGGTGCGTCGACGCGGGGCATACCGCAGGCTCCACAGGAGCATCAGCGCGGACGACGCGAGGTAGAAGGTGTGCAGGGCCCAGATCGGGCCGGGCGGCAGGTGGAAGACGTAGACCGAGTAGAAGAGGTTGCCGACGTTGGCCAGGACCAGGTGACCGCGGCTGTAGGAGCCCAGGTCCTTGGTGCGGGCTGCCTTGCCGAGCATCGGCAGCACGCTCCCGGCAAAGATCACCGTGGCGATCGCTCCAGCTGTGATGGGGAGGGAACTGGTCATGCCCTCGACGCTAGGAAGGCTCGCCTGGCCGCCGCGTCGGGCGACTCACCCACTCGCCGTGCCGGCCGAGTGGGTGGTTCGACCCATGTGACCGCGAGAATCCGCCTCCTACCATGTGATCTGTGACGCTCGTGGAGCGGGACACCTACCTGCGGACGCTGGACTCCTACCTCGATGAGGCGGCGGCGGGGCACGGCCGCCTGGTCTTCGTCTCCGGCGAGGCCGGCATCGGCAAGTCCTCGCTCGTCCACGCCTTCGCGTCAGGCGTGGCCGGCCGAGTAGTGCCGTCGGTCGCGTACTGCGACGGGTCCGCGACTCCGTCCCCGCTCGCACCGCTGGAGGAGCTTCTCCCCACCCTGCCACCGGGCCTGTGGCCCGCGGACGCGACGCGACAGCAGATCTTCGCCAACCTGCTCACCGCACTGCGGGAGGCGCCGCACCGCCAGCCACGCCTCATCGTGGTCGAGGACGTGCACTGGGCGGACGAAGCAACGCTCGACCTGCTCCTTCACCTGGCTCGCCGCATCCACACCTGTCGTGCCCTGCTGGTCGTGACCTACCGACGCGAGGAGCTCGACGCGGCGCCTGGACTGCGCGAACTGCTCGGACGAAGCGCGTCGGCTACCGGAACCCGTCGGATCGACGTGGCGCCGTTGTCGCTCGCGGCGGTGGCGACCATGGTCGAGGACCAGACCCGGAGCGGCACGAGTGGCCAGTCACTCGATGCCGCCCACCTGTACGCCATCACGCGCGGCAACGCCTTCTTCGTCACCGAGGTCCTCTCGAGCGGCCTTGAGAACGTGCCCGAGCTGGTGCGCGACGCGATCCTCGCCAGGGTTGCCGGTCTGTCCCTGGCCACCCAACGCGCCCTCGAGGTTGTCGCTCTCGCGGGAGCACGCGCTGAGGCTGATCTGCTCGAGGAGCTCATCGCGGGGGGACTTCATCCGCTCGGCGAGGCGCTCGGTCGCGGACTGCTCGTCGAGGTGGACGAGTTCATCACGTTCCGTCATGAGCTCGCCCGCCTCGCCGTCATGGAACAGGTCCCGATCGGCAGACGGACCGATCTGCACCGGCGGCTGCTCAGGGCGCTGACCGCACGCGGCGCCGACGCTGCCCGGCTCGCGCATCACGCCGACGCCGCGGGCCTGAGCCGATCAGCCGTGGACCACGCGACGGTCGCCGGCCGGCACGCCTCTGAGCTCGGTGCCCACCGAGAGGCAGCCAGCCAGTTCGAGCGGGCCCTCTCGCATGGAGCGCGTCTCCCCGGTGGTGGGCTGCCCGACCACCAGGTCGCCGAGCTGCAGTGGTCGCTCGGCTACGAGCTGTACATCATCGGCCGCATCGAAGGAGCCATCGCAGCCGTCGAGAGCGCCCGAGACATCTGGGAGCGACGGGGGGCGGTCACACGAGTCGGTGATGCCTGGCGATGCCTGTCCCG
>DASUQN010000378.1:0-2666 GCA_036280515.1 Intrasporangium sp.
CCGACCGAGACCGACGAGGACGTGCTCCAGATCGCCGAGGTGGCCCGCAGGGTCATCGAGACGGGGCGGAAGGTGTCCGGGCGTCGTGACATCCGGTGCACGGTGTCGATCGGCGGGTTCATCCCCAAGCCCCACACCCCCTTCCAGTGGGCGGCCCAGCTGGGTCCGGAGGAGACGGACGCGCGGCTGCTCAAGCTGCGGGACGCGATCCGGGCTGACCGCAACTATGGGTCGTCGATCGGGTTCCGCTACCACGACGGCGAACCCGGCGTCGTGGAGGGACTGCTCTCGCGTGGCGACCGGCGGGTTGGCCGCGTCATCGAGAAGGTGTGGCGGGACGGCGGGCGCTTCGACGGCTGGTCAGAGCACTTCTCGTACGAGCGCTGGATGACAGCCGCCGAGCGGGCACTCGCGTCCGAGCCGGTCGACGTCGCCTGGTACACCACCCGCGAGCGCGAGCAGAACGAGGTGCTCCCGTGGGACCACCTCGACTCCGGCCTCGACAAGGACTGGCTCTGGGAGGACTGGCAGGACGCCCTCGACGAGCGGGAGGTCGACGACTGCCGCTGGACGCCGTGCTTCGACTGCGGCGTGTGTCCTCAGCTGGGCACGGAGATCGAGATCGGCCCCACGGGCAAGACCCTCCTGCCGCTCACCGTCCTCGGCGCCGGGCGCAACGACCTGCTCGAGCACCAGCACTGATCCGTATGCCGCTGGGCTCGCTCCCCCGCGCCCGCTCAGTCCGAGCGTGGCCACCACTTCGTCGACTGTGCAGTTCGTGCCGCCCCGAGCCGGCACGAGCTGCACAGTCGACACGAGGCAGTGGCGCGGACTGCACAGTCGACGAGGAGTGAGCACAGCGGCATACGGAATGGAGTTGGTGGGGACAGAGGCGCGGGCCCGGCGACACGTGGTCGGCCGGGCTCGCGCTTTGATCGAGGATCAGCAAGGCGTTCCCGTGGGGTCTCCGCCGAGCGTGTAGTTCCAGCAGAAGAGCGTGACGCCCTCCTGCGTGACGACGAACTGCGCGGCGGTGGCCGTCAGCGTGTCGAGAACGACGGTCCACTGGGTGCTGCCCTGCCCTCCGCAGCCAACCTCTTGGGCGGTCGGCGTCGGGGGTGCCTCAACGGATGCGGTGATGTTGGGCACGGTGGCGCGGCCGTTCTTGGCCGTTGGCAGCTCAATGAGTGGTGACGTCCCGGACTGGGCCTCGACCGGGTTCTGGCCAGGCGACGGGTGCCCCTGCGGGTTGAAGCAGGTGTACTCCGCGATACCGGTAACGGTCAGTTCTCCGAAGAGCGGGATGTTGCCGAGTCCGCTGAAGTTGCCCCCAGAAACGGTGGCACTGTCACCGCTGAAGGAGATCGTTGGTTCGGACTTGACAGTGACGGCCGCGAAGGCCGCGGTGGTTCCAAGAGCGACAGCCGCGATACACGCGACGATCGCCACCAGGAGCGACTTGAGGTGCTTCATGTGTGGCTCCCTCTTTCCCTCTGTGCAGGGGCCCGAGTCCCCTGGATCGGGCCCGGTTTCCATGCCGTCAAGCGGCGGCATGGTGCCGAAGAGGCCGAGATCTAGGGCTGGATACGGCCCGCCTCGAAACTCGGGGTCTCTGCCCGAAAGGTTCCCGGGCCCGGCCGCCAGGGCGGCCGGGCCCGAGGTTTCTGTGCGGATCAGTTGGTGTTGTCGTTGTCGATCGTCAGCGACGACACCTCGACGCAGGTAGCCGGGACGTCATTCTGAGCCGGGTTGGTGCTGTCGTAGCTCACCAACCAGGAGAAGTTCCCACTGGCTGATGCGGTGTAGCCGCCGTTGGCGGCCACTCCGTCGTTGCTGGTTCCGACCGTCTCGTCGAGCCCAGCGTTCGCCGGGATGGCGACGTCCTCGTCGTAGAGGACGGTGCCGGTGCAGTCGCTCGAGCCGAAGAGGTCGAACGAGACCGTGCCCGTGAGGTTGCCGCCGGCGGTGGCGGTGATCGTGGCCGAGTCGTTCGGCACCCACGTCTGAGCGGTGCTCAGCGCCGGTGTGATCGACTCGACGACGACGTCCTCGTTGGCGTCGGTGCACGCTGCGTTGTGCGTCGTGCCGTTGTTGTTCGTGCTGCCGCTGTAGGTGGCCACCCAGTGGTATTCGCCTGCAACGGTCGGCGTGAACTGCACGGGTCCGTACGTCCCGTTACCGCTGACGGGGACTTCGCTCGACGTGAAGACGAGCGGACCACACCCGGTGTCTGCAGGACCGAACAGCGTGAACACGATGTCGCCGCCAGCCGCAGGCCCAGCAGTGCCGGTCAGGTTGATGACCGGGTCGGCTGGGTCGGTTGCAAGGCCGCTCAGCGTCGCCGTGTCGGTGACCGGGTTGCCGAGCAGCTCGTCAGGGCCAGCGGTCGTCGCCAACGTCGGCGTCACCGGGTTCACGGTGAAGCACTCGGTCGCAGACGAGTCCTCCGAACCAGCGATGTTGTTGGCTGCGTCGCCGCTGAACTCGCCGCGCCAGCAGTACCGGCCGACCGACGTGACATAGGCCGTCGGAGACACCACCGTGGCCGGGTAGGCCGCGCCCGTCAGGTTGGTGCTGCCGACACTCGTACCGCCGGTGTCACACAGCGCGGGCGAGTCCACCTTGCACAGGAAGAACGCAACCGAGCCGGCCGGAGTCGCGGTGCC
>DASUQN010000379.1:0-5994 GCA_036280515.1 Intrasporangium sp.
GTACGTGCGCTTCACGCCCTCGTTCGCCGCGAGGATGAGCGGCAGCGAGCCGAGCTTGTTGACCGCGGGGATGAGGCTGGCGGAGGCGTCCACGCGAGCCACCTCCTCGATGACGATGCACGTCGCGAGCGCATCGGCGCCGACACCGTCGTACTCCTCCGGGATGTGGGGAGCGAAGAAGTCCGACGCCACGAGGGCGTCGTGGGCCTCCTGCGGATAACGCGCCTCCTCGTCGACAGCGGCGGCGAAGGGGGCGATCTTGTCCTCCGCAACCGCGCGCACCGCCGCACGGAGCGCCTCGTGGTCGTCGCTGATCCGGAACAGGTCGAAGTCAGTGCTCGTCACAGCTCGCCATGTTACCCGCGAGACGTAATTAGTAGGACGTCCAAGTGATTGACGCCACCGCGCACCATCGGGGACGCGACCGTCCACCATGAGGACGGGTGGGCTGGGAGCGAGCCCAGCGGCATACGATCCGGGCGAAGGTCATGAGTGTCAGCGTCACGGCCCCGGCTCGCTGACCGGCAACCCTCGCTACGCGGCGGGGTGCCCCGGGTGAGGACCTGGCGCCCGGCGACCGCCGGCGCGCAAGCGCGAGTGTGAGGAAAGCACGCGATGAGTGACACCCCCAACTGGTCGTTCGAGACGCGCCAGATCCACGTCGGACAGGAGCAGGCGGACCCGGCGACCGGGGCGCGCGCCCTGCCGATCTACCAGACGACGAGCTACGTCTTCAACGACACGGACCACGCGAAGAACCTCTTCGCCCTCTCCGAGCTCGGCAACATCTACACGCGGATCATGAACCCGACGCAGGACGCGGTCGAGAAGCGGCTCGCCTCCCTCGAGGGTGGCGTCGGCGCGCTCCTGCTCAGCTCCGGAATGTCGGCGACGTTCTTCTCGATCATCAACATCGCCCAGGCCGGCGATCACGTCGTGGCGAGCCCTGCGCTCTACGGCGGCACGTACAACCTCTTCGAGAACACGCTGCCCAAGCTCGGCATCCAGGTGAGCTTCGTCCAGGACGCGACCGACCCTGAGTCCTGGCGCGCCGCGTCCCGCCCGAACACCAAGCTCTTCTTCGGCGAGTCCATCGCGAACCCGAAGTCGGAGATCCTGGACATCGAGGCCGTCGCCGCCGTCGCGCACGAGATCGGCGTGCCCTTCGTCGTCGACAACACCATCGCCACGCCCTACCTGCTTCGCCCCATCGAGCACGGCGCCGACATCGTCGTGCACGCCGCGACGAAGTACCTCGGCGGCCACGGCACGACCATCGCCGGGGCCATCGTCGACTCGGGCAACTTCGACTTCGGCGCCGACCCCGACCGCTTCCCGAACTACAACCAGCCGGACCCGAGCTACCACGGCCTCGTCTACGCGCGCGACCTGGGCAAGGACGGCGCGTTCGGCGTCAACCTCGCCTTCATCCTCAAGGCTCGCGTCCAGCTGCTCCGCGACCTCGGCAACGCCATCTCGCCGTTCAGCGCGTTCCTCATCGGCCAAGGCATCGAGACCCTCAGCCTCCGGATCGACCGGCACCTCGAGAACGCCCACAAGGTCGCCGCGTTCCTGCAGGGCCACGACCAGGTCGAGCGGGTGATCTGGGCCTCGCTGCCCGGCGACCCGAACCACGAGCGCGCCCAGAGGTACCTCCCGAAGGGCGCGGGCGCGGTGCTCTCCTTCGAGATCACGGGCGGGCTCGAGGCGGGCAAGAAGTTCGTCGAGGGCCTGACGCTGCACAGCCACGTCGCCAACATCGGTGACGTCCGCTCGCTCGTCATCCACCCCGCGTCGACGACGCACTCCCAGGGCCCCGACGCGGACCGCCTCGCGGCCGGCGTGACGCCGGGCCTGGTCCGGCTGTCCGTGGGGATCGAGCACATCGACGACATCATCGCCGACCTCGAGCAGGGCTTCGTCGCCGCCAAGGCCTGACCCAAATCGAGTGTGCAACTTCGGCGGGGCAGCTGGGGATCGCGTGGTGCCACCGACGCAGAAGTTGCACACTCGATTGCCGGGTCAGGTGACCTCCAGCCGGTCCAGCCCTGCGGCGAGCCGTGCGACGGTGCCGTCGACGTCGGCCAGCTTGTCCAGTCCGAACAGGCCGAGCCGGAACGTCGAGAAGTCGGCCGGCTCGTCGCACATGAGCGGGACCCCGGCTGCGGCCTGGATGCCGACCTCCCGGAGGCGGGACCCGGACTGCAGGCCCGGGTCGTCCGTGTGGACGACGACCACCCCCGGCGCCTGGAAGCCCTGGGCCGCGACGGAGCGGAAGCCCCGCTCTGCGAGCAGCCCCCGAACCTTGCCGCCGAGGTCGAGCTGGGCGGCTCGCAAGGACTCCATCCCGCGCTCCTGGGTCTCCCGCATCGTCGCCGCGTTTCGCGCGATGGCGTCGGTGGGCATGGTCAGGTGATAGGCGGCCCGCCCCTCCACGTAGCCGTCGGTGATCGAGAGCCACTTGCCCAGGTCCAGGGCGAAGCTCGTCGACCGGGAAGCCTCCACGGCCGCCCGACCGCGATCGCCGAGCATGACGTAGCCGGCACCGGGCGATCCGCTCCAGCCCTTCTGCGGCGCACTGATGAGGACGTCCACGTTGGCCGCCGCCATGTCGACCCACAGCGCCCCGGACGCGATGGCGTCGAGGACGAAGAGGCCACCGACCTCACGCGTCGCGGCCCCGACGGCCCGCACGTAGGCATCCGGCAGGAGCAGTCCCGATGCCGTCTCGACATGGGCGGCGAGGACGACGGCAGGACGCTCGCGCTGGATCGCCCGCACCACGTCATCCACCGGAGGAGGGGACCAGGCGGCATCCCGCTCAGGTCCGTCGGGGCGGGCCAGCTGCACGGTGACGTCGCTCGTGACGGAGCCGGCCTCGAGGATCTGCGACCAGCGGTACGAGAAGAACCCGTTGCGAATGACGAGTGCCCGACCGCCGGTGACGAGCTGGCGGGCCACAGACTCCATCGCGACGGTTCCGCCGCCGGGGACGACGGCGACGCTGCCGGCGCGGTAGGTGGTCATCAGCACGTCCACGACGTCCTGCATCACGCGGATGTACCGCTGGGACATGTGGTTGAGGGAGCGGTCCGTGAAGACGACGGAGTACTCGAGGAGGCCGTCGGGGTCGACATCAGCGCGAGGGAGTTCCATGGAGCCAACCTAGGGTCAGCTCACCATCTCAGTCAGCCGAGCACCTCGTCGACGTAGCACCAGCGCCACGACTCACCCGGCTCGACGCTCCGCATCACCGGGTGCCCGGTCTCGCGGAAGTGTGCGTCGGCGTGCCGCCCCTGCGACGAGTTGCAGCAGCCGACGTGGCCGCACACCAGGCAGAGCCGAAGGTGCACCCACGACGCGCCGACCGCATGACACTCCGCACAGGCTCCAGGCGAGGTGACATCCGTCGCCAGATCGGCGTCCTGGAGGTGCTCGCACGGCGCCTCGAGGGGCTCCACCGGCAGCATCTGGTCGCGCAGCCGCTCCTCCTGCTCCTCGACGCGGTCGAGCATCGTCTCCTCGAGGTCGAGCGCACCCAACACGACTCGGAGCACGTCGTGCTCGGCCCGGCCGGCGTCACGCAGGACGAGGACGGCCTCCCGCTCGGCGTCGAGCATCTTCATCCGGACCCGGCGGTACTGCTCGCTCGGCGTCTCCGACACGTCGGCTCCGCGGTGCCCGAGGCGCTCCCAGAGCTGGTTCACGCGGTCCTCGGACCGTTCCCGCAACGCCTTCCTCGTCTCCTCGTCGATGTTCGTCTCGGCGTCGAGCACGGCCAGGCCCGCGCGGGTCGCGGCCGACATGATGGTCGCGGCCTGCAGGGCATCCTCCCGGGGGTTGGGGCCCCGGACGCCGAGGCGCCGCGCGAGGGCTGGCAGCGTCGTTCCCTGCAGCAGCAGCGTCCCGATCGTGACGACCACCGCGATGAGGATGAGCACGTCACGGTGCGGGGTCGCGGCAGGCAGCAGCTGTGCGGCGGCGAGGGTGACCACGCCGCGCATGCCCGCCCACGAGATGACGGCCGCCGCCGCCCAGCGCCCGCGCTCAGGATGGTGGCGCCGCGACAGCGCCTTGAAGGGGAAGACCCACGCCGGACGAAGCAGGAGCACGACGACGAGCGTGCCGAGCGCCGCGATCGTGATGGTGGCGCTGGAGAGCTCCGACGCGCGCACCCGGTCGAGGACATAGAAGGCCTGGAGGCCGATGAGAAGGAAGACGGCGTTCTCGAGCAGGAACTGGACCGAGCGCCAGTTGATCCGCTCCGAGAGGCGCGACGCGCCGGGCTGCGATCGGGGGGACTTGTGTCCGAGAACGAGTCCGGTCGTGACGACCGCTATGACACCCGAAGCATGGAGGTGCTCGGCCGGGACGTAGGCGGCAAACGGCGCCATGAACGACAGCACGGTGTCGAAGGTTGCGTCGTTGCTGATCCGCTTGCGGACCTGGTCGACGACGACGGCGACGAGCAACCCGACGACCACCCCGCCGAGAGCCGCTCGCAGGAAGTCGACCACGACGGCGCCGAAGGTCACCTCGTCCATGGACCCCGCGACGAGGCCCGCCGCGGCCAGCGCCGTGCGCAACGCCACGAGGGCAGTCGCATCGTTGACGAGCGACTCCCCCTCCAGGATGGAGACGATCCGCCGGGGCAGTCCGATCTGGCGGCCGACGGCAGTAGCCGCGACGGCATCGGGGGGTGCCACGACCGCGCCGAGGGCGAAGGCAACCGCGAAGGGAAGGCCGAGAAGCCACCACAGGAAGACCCCGACCCCGAGGGCCGTGAAGAGGACGAGCCCGACCGAGAGCATGAGGATCGCCGCCCGGTTGGCACGGAAGTCGACGAGCGAGGTCTGGATCGCGGCGGCGTAGAGCAGCGGGGGCAGCACGCCGAAGAGCACGACCTCGGGGCTCAACGTCACCTCGGGGACGAACGGTAGGTAGGAACCGATGATCCCGACCACGATGAGGACGAGCGGGGTGGGCAGGCCTGTCCGTTCGGACGCCCATGCGCCCGCGAGAACCGTGGCAGCGACTGCGAGCAGCCCGATGGCGATCTCCACTGCGCCATCCTGCCGTAGCTGCCCCTACCAGTCAGGCAAAGAACGACTGGATGGCGTCGATGACGCGCCGCTGGTCGCGCTCGGAGAGGTCGGTGGAGCAGGGCAGCGACAGCCCCCGCCGGAATCGGTCGTCGCCGATGCGACCACCCAGCACCGGGGCGTCGGCGAAGGGCGGCTGCGCGTGCAGCGGCCGCCACAGTGCTCGCGCTCCGACGCCGTGGTGCTCCAGGTGGGCCAGCAGGGCGTCACGCCCACGCCCCTCCGACTCGCGACAGAGGACCGAGTAGAGCCAGTACGTCGCGTCGAAGCCGGGCACCCGTGGCGGCAGGTCGAGGGGCAGCCCCTCGAGCGCCTTGTCGTAGCGCGCCGCAATGCGGTGCTTCGCGTCCACGAAGTCGTCCAGCCGCTCCAGCTGCGCGAGCCCCAGACCCGCCGCGATGTTGGTCAGCCGGTAGTTGTAGCCGACCTCGTCATGGAGGTAGCCCACATCGGGCACCTTCGCCTGCGTCGTCAGGTGCCGGGCCCGCGCGGCGAGCTCGTCGTCGTCGGTGACGATCATGCCGCCGCCACCGGTCGTCGCGATCTTGTTGCCGTTGAAGGAGAAGCAGCCGACCCGCCCGACGGTCCCGGTGTGCCTCCCGGCATACCGGCCCGCCGACCAGCCGGCCCCGAGCGACTCCGCGGCGTCCTCGAGGATGGCGACGCCGTGGCGCTCGCACGCGTCGACGATGGGCTCCAGGTCGGCTGGCTGGCCGAGCACGTGGACGACCTCGACGGCCTTCGGCAGCGGCTCCCCCGCCGAGGCGCGACGGTCGAGCTCGGCCGCGAGGAGCACCGGGTCGAGGTTCCACGTCCGCGTCTCGGAGTCGACGAACACGGGCCGGGCGCCGAGATAGGCGATGGGGTTGACCGACCCGACGAAGGTGAAGTC
>DASUQN010000380.1:0-3204 GCA_036280515.1 Intrasporangium sp.
GGACCTGCTGCCCGTCCTCGAGAAGGTCATGCAGTCCGGCAAGCCGCTGCTCATCATCGCCGAGGACGTCGAGGGTGAGGCCCTCGCGACGCTCGTCGTCAACAAGATCCGTGGCACGTTCAAGTCCGTCGCCGTCAAGGCCCCGGGCTTCGGCGACCGCCGCAAGGCCATGCTCACCGACATCGCCATCCTCACCGGTGGCCAGGTCATCTCGGAGGAGGTCGGGCTCAAGCTCGAGAACGCCACCCTCGACCTGCTCGGCAAGGCTCGCAAGGTCGTCGTGACCAAGGACGAGACGACCATCGTCGAGGACGCCCAGGACCGCAGCGCGATCGAGGGCCGCATTGCCCAGATCAAGGCCGAGATCGAGAAGTCGGACTCGGACTACGACCGCGAGAAGCTCCAGGAGCGCCTCGCCAAGCTCGCCGGCGGCGTCGCCGTCATCAAGGCGGGCGCGGCCACCGAGGTCGAGCTGAAGGAGCGCAAGCACCGCATCGAGGACGCCGTCCGCAACGCCAAGGCTGCCGTCGAGGAGGGCATCGTCGCCGGTGGTGGCGTCGCGCTCATCCAGGCCGCCAAGGCCGTCGACTCCCTCAACCTCGAGGGTGACGAGGCGACCGGGGCGAACATCGTGCGCGTCGCTGCCGAGGCACCGCTCAAGCAGATCGCGATCAACGCGGGTCACGAGGGCGGCGTCGTGGCTGAGAAGGTGCGCCACCTCGGTGCCCACGAGGGCCTCAACGCTGCGACGGGTGAGTACGGTGACCTGCTCGCTGCGGGCATCATCGACCCGGTCAAGGTGACGCGCTCGGCGCTGCAGAACGCTGCGTCCATCGCCGCGCTCTTCCTCACGACCGAGGCCGTCATCGCCGACAAGCCGGAGAAGGCCGCGGCTGGCGCGGGTGCCCCGGACATGGGCGACATGGGTGGCATGGGCTTCTGAGTCCAGCACCACTTCGCTGAGTGCCGAACGCGCGGAATGTCGCGCGTTCGGCACTCGCCTTTTTGGCTGTCGGGCCGGAGGGCGGCTCCCGTTCGTGGGGAGCCGCCCCCGGGGGGACTCGATACGGCCCAGGGGCAGAACGGGGTACGGCCGGATCGAGCGCTGGGGACCGAGTCAGGAGAACATGGCCCGGGTCGCCGTCTCGTGCTGCTCGTAGGCCGTCGACGCCTTCGCGGTCAGGGTGCTGATCTCGGCGAGCGTCGTGTTGATCTTGTGCTGCATCTGGTTGTAGCGCTCCATGACGTCGTCGAACTGCTTGCGCGCCGGGCCCTCCCAGGCGCCGCTCAGCGAACCGAGCCGTCCGCGGAGGGCGGCGGTGGCCGACTGGATGTCATCGGAGAGTCGCTGGATGTCGACGGCCGCGACTCGGATCGCCTCCGTGTCGACGATGGACCTGGCCATGTGGTTCTCCTTCGGATCGGCCGCTCGGGCCGGTGGGGTGACCTGACACCGTGAACGCTAGGCGGACTCGCACGAGCGCCCTCCGACTTGTCCACAGGCCTCGTCGGCGCGCTGACTAGGCTCGCTCGTATGACGCTGTTCATCGACGAGCCGATCTGGCCGGCGCACGGTCGGCACTTCGCGCACCTCGTCAGCGACACGTCGTACACCGAGCTGCATGACTTCGCCCGGAGGGTCGCGCTCCACCCCCGGTCCTTCGACGGGGACCACTACGACGTCCCGGACGTCCGCTGGGGCGACGCGGTCGCCGCCGGTGCCACGCTGACGACCGGCCTCGACCTCGCGCGGCGGCTCAACGCCTCCGGCCTGCGACTGCGCAAGCGCAAGGGGGATCGCGGCCTCGTCCGGCACCTCGCGGTCCCCTTCCCCAACGGACCGAGCCACGTCGACCTCGTCGCCTCGCCGAGGCCGGTCCCGGAAGCCCAGGTCTTCGCGGCGATGCTCTTCGTTCGCGATGCGGCGGGCCACTTCGCCGCAGTCCACAGCGTGCGGCGTGCCGAATGGGGCTCGCCCGGGGGTTGGCGGGAGCCGGGCGAGACGCCGCTCGAGAACGCGCTGCGAGAGACCCGTGAGGAGACCGGCCTCAAGGTTGAGCAGTCCCGAGTCAGCGTCGTCGGCTACGAGCGGTTCACACCGCTCACCCATGACAACGTCATCGACCCGCGTCGACCCTTCCTGCAGACCTACCGCGCAGACCTCGACATCGTCCTGCCACCGATCACCCAGGGTGATGACGGGGTCCACGAGACCCGCTGGGTGACGCCGGACGAGTACGCCGAGCTGTGCTCGCACCTGTTCTGGTGGCCCCTCGCCGCGGCCGCCTTCCCGGAGCTGGGCTGACCGGCACTGGGCTGACCGGCACTGGGCCGTCCCTGCCCACCCGACACTCGAGTGGCCCCCGAATGCACAGCCCGTCGCGGCTGCGCCTGTGGATGGCGAGGCCACTCGAGTGCGGGGAAGCGTGCGCACTCGACCAAGGGGGCCAACGCGCGAGGGCGGGAGGAGCGGGGGTCGCTTGGGCAGGGAGCAGCTCAGCGGCATACGGCATCTGTCTGTTCGTCATGCTTGCGGAGCGGACCGCATCGGTGGTGGTGTTGCACGTGGCGCCCACAGCACCCACTCACCGAGGAGAAACAACTCATGCGCGCACCCAGCCCCGGCTATGCGATCACCGTCCGCGTCGAGACCCCGACCTCGGCGGATGCGACGGGAGGGCTGGTGGCCGCGGTGGCCAGGGCTGGTGGGTCACTGACCGCGCTCGACATCGCCGAGTCGACGCACGACCGCCTCGTCGTCGACGTCACCTACGACGCGTCGGACGCTGACCACGCCGACGACATCGCCCAGGAGCTCGCGACGGTCCCCAACGTCACAGTGCGCAAGGTCAGTGACCGAACCTTTCTCATGCATCTCGGCGGCAAGCTCGAGGTCAACCCGAAGGTGCCCCTCAAGCACCGGGACGACCTGTCGCGCGCCTACACGCCGGGGGTCGCCCGGATCTGCCTCGCCATTGCCGCCAACCCGGCCGATGCGCGACGGCTGACGATCAAGCGCAACACCGTCGCCGTCGTCACGGACGGCTCGGCGGTGCTCGGGCTCGGCAACATCGGGCCGGCCGCCGCGCTGCCGGTCATGGAGGGCAAGGCGGCGCTGTTCAAGCAGTTCGCGGGGGTCGACGCCTGGCCCGTGTGCCTCGACACGCAGGACACCGAGGAGATCATCTCCATCGTCAAGGCGAT
>DASUQN010000381.1:0-2727 GCA_036280515.1 Intrasporangium sp.
CATCCGGGCACGGCTGCTGGGTCACCGACGTCGACGGCAAGCGGTACCTCGACCTCCTCTCCGGGATCGCGGTCAACGCCCTCGGCCACGGCCATCCCGCCCTGGTGCAGGCGGTCGCGAAGCAGGCCGAGCAGGCCATCCACATCAGCAACTTCTTCACCTCCGAGCCGGCCATCCTGCTCGCCGAGCGGCTCCTCGCCCTCGCCGCCGCACCCGGGGGATCGGGCGTCTTCTTCGCCAACTCCGGCACCGAGGCCATCGAGGCCGCCATCAAGCTCTCGCGCCGCACCGGCAGGACGCGCCTCGTCGCGCTCGAGGGCTCGTTCCACGGGCGCTCCACCGGGGCGCTCGCCCTGACCCACAAGCCGGCCTACCGGGAGCCCTTCGAACCGCTCATCCCCGACGTCGTCTTCGTTCCGCCCAACGACGAGGCCGCCCTGTCCGCCGTCGTCGACGAGCGGACAGCGGCGTTGTTCATCGAGCCGATCCAGGGCGAGGCCGGTGTCCGCGAGCTCTCGGCCGACTACCTCCGGCTGGCCCGCGAGCTGACGTCGCGCCACGGCGCCCTGCTCGTCCTGGACGAGATCCAGACCGGCATCGGCCGGACCGGGCGCTGGTTCGCGCACCAGGCAGCCGACATCGTCCCCGACGCCATGACACTCGCGAAGGGTCTCGCAGGCGGCGTCCCGATCGGTGCCCTCGTCACCTTCGGCGGCCGGATCACCGGTCTGCTGGCAGCGGGCCAGCATGGGACAACCTTCGGGGGTAACCCGCTCGCCTGTGCCGCGGGGCTCGCCGTCCTCGACACCATCGAGCGCGAGGACCTCCTCGGCAACGCTCTGCGCGTCGGCTCGATGCTCGACGAGCTCGACCTCGCCGGCGTCTCCGCCACGCGCGGACGGGGCCTGCTGCGCGCGATCGAGCTCAGCGGCATACCTGCTCCAGCGGCCATGGCCGCCGCCCGGGAAGCGGGCTTCGTCGTCAATGCCGTGACACCGACGGCGCTGCGTGTCGCGCCGCCTCTGGTCATCTCGGAGGATGAGCTCAGGAGCTTCGTCGACGCACTCCCGGCCATCCTCGAGGCCGCGCGGAGCGTCCGATGAGCCGCACGCAGCGCCAGGCGCGCATCCTTGAGCTGCTCGAGGAGCACGAGGTGAGGAGCCAGGGCGAGCTGTCGGACCTCCTGGTCGCCGAGGGGATCGAGGTGACCCAGGCGACCCTCTCGCGCGACCTCGTCGAGGTGGGCGCCGTCAAGGTGCGTCGGGGTGGCGCCCTCGTCTACGCGGTGCCGGGTGAGGGAGGCGACGTGGCGGCGACCGGCTCCATAGCCGGCAGCGGGAGCGCCCGGCTCCGGCGCACCTGCGAGGAGCTGCTCGTCTCCGCGACACCTGCCCGGAACCTGGTCATCCTGCGCACGCCGCCCGGCGCAGCCAACTACCTGGCGTCCGCCATCGACCAGATCCGCGATCCCTCCGTGATCGGCACGCTTGCCGGTGACGACACGATCATGCTCGTCGCCGCGTCGGACTCGGACGCTGCGACGATCGCCACCCATCTCCAGGGCCTCGTCGGAACCCGTGACTGACCGCCCGCAACGCCCGAGGAGGCTTGCCCGATGACCACCGAAGTGCCGCAGCCAGCCGACCGGCTCAGCCTGTGGGGTGGCCGGTTCGCCAGCGGCCCCAACGAGGCGCTCGCTGCCCTGTCCAAGAGCACCCACTTCGACTGGCGGCTCGCGCCGCAGGACCTCACCGGGTCACGAGCACACGCGCGAGTGCTGTATGCCGCTGGGCTCCTTTCCGACGAAGAGCTCGCCGGGCTGCTGGCCGGGTTGGACCGTCTCGAGGCCGACGTCCGATCCGGCGCCTTCGCCCCTGCGGAGGAGGACGAGGACGTCCACACGGCGCTGGAGCGCGGCCTCATCGACCGGATCGGGCCCGAGCTGGGTGGGCGGCTGCGGGCCGGCCGGTCACGCAACGACCAGATCGCCACTCTCTTTCGGATGTACCTGCGCGAGCACGCCGGAGTCGTCGGTGGGCTGGTGCTCGATGTCGTCGAGGCCCTCATCGGACAGGCGGATGCCCACCTGGGGGTCGCCATGCCCGGGCGGACGCACCTGCAACACGCACAACCCGTGCTGCTCGCCCACCACCTGCTGGCGCACGTGTGGGCCCTGCTCCGTGACGTCGACCGCCTCCGCGACTGGGACGTGCGGACCAACGCGTCGCCCTACGGCTCGGGTGCCCTCGCCGGCTCATCGCTGGGTCTCGACCCGGAGGTCGTAGCCAGGGACCTCGGCTTCGCCCGCGCCGTCGAGAACTCGATCGACGGGACCGCGTCGCGCGACTTCGCCGCCGAGTTCGCCTTCGTCTGTGCGATGACGGCGGTCGACATCTCCCGGATCGCCGAGGAGGTCGTCCTGTGGGCGACCAGGGAGTTCTCCTTCGTCACCCTCGACGACGCCTACTCGACCGGGTCGAGCATCATGCCGCAGAAGAAGAACCCGGACGTCGCCGAGCTCGCCCGCGGGAAGGCCGGCCGGCTCGTCGGCGACCTCGCCGGACTGCTGACGACGCTCAAGGCACTGCCGCTGGCCTACAACCGGGACCTCCAGGAGGACAAGGAGCCGGTCTTCGACGCCGTCGACACGCTCGAGGTGCTGCTGCCGGCATTCTCCGGGATGGTTGCCACGCTGACCTTCCACACCGAGCGACTGGCATCGCTGGC
>DASUQN010000382.1:0-5327 GCA_036280515.1 Intrasporangium sp.
GCGACCGACGGCATCCGCGTGAACTCGGTCCACCCCGGCTTCATCGAGACGCCGATCCTCGAGCAGACCAAGGGCACCGAGTACTGGAACACGATGACGGCCCTGACCCCCATGGGCCATCTCGGTCAGCCCGAGGACATCGCCGCCGCCGTCGCCTACCTCGCGAGCGACGACGCGAAGTTCGTGACCGGCCTCGAGCTCTATGTCGACGGCGGCTACATCGCCCGCTGATGCAGGCGACGCCGAGGCTCATCGACACCCAGGTCCCCGCCAGCGTCAAGGGTGTCGTGCTCGTGCTCCACGGCGGAGGGGCGAGGCGCCATGCCATGCGCGTCAGCCCCGCGCAGCTGTCGGTCCTGCGCATGGTCCCAGTGGCCGCGCGCATTGCCCAGGCCGACCGCGACCTCGCCGTGCAGCGTCTGCTCAACTCCTTCAGGGGATGGGACAGCCAGCACACGCCGCTCCGTGACGTCGCGTGGGCCGTCGATCAGGCCGCGCGACGCTTCGGGCCCGACCTTCCCGTCTCGCTGGTTGGCCACTCCCTCGGCGGCAGGGCGGCGCTGCTGGCCTGCCGCCTGCCGCAGGTCCGTTCCGCAGTCGCCCTCGCGCCCTGGCTCCATCCGCACGAGGGAGGACTCGACGCGTCGGGTCGGGACGTGCTCATCGTGCATGGGGACGAGGACCGCATCGCCAGCCCGGCGAACGCCGCCGCCGTCGCTCGGGACCTCGGGCAAACAGCACGGGTCGGCTACGTCACCGTGCGCGGCGGCAGCCACTCGATGCTGCGACACCATCACGTCTTCGACGCCATCGCCGCCCAGTTCGTTCGGGCGACGGTGGGCGGCCAGCCAGCGCGCGGTCGGTGGGGTGAGGTGGTCTGCCAGGTGCTGCGCGGTCAGCGTTGGGTCACGGTGACTCCCTGAGCCAGCCCGGCGGCTATCCCGCCCGGTGAGTCGCCGGGGTGCTCGGGCGCCGGCCCGCCGCGAGGATCAGGGACATCCCTGCGGCCAACACGACCAGGATCCAGCCGGCCGTGTGGATGCCCATGGCGTCGGTCAGCGCGCCGAAGCCCACAGCGATGGGGAGGAAGACGATCCACGAGAGTGCGCTGACTGCAGAGGACACGCTTGCCCGCACCTGCGACGCCACCTCGTGATGCAGCAAGGACGCGGCGTGGATGCTGGTGAGGACGACGAGCAGGACGAGGATCGCCTGGGCGGCCGTGATGACGGCGACATTGCGTGAGACGGTGAGCGTGGCCGCTGCCGCGAGGAGACCACCGACGGCGATGGACACGTGCTTGGGGTTGGACGCGTCGAGCCGGCCCGCGAGCAGCCCTCCGAATCCGAGCATCGACATCAACGCAGCCCAGTGCGGACCAAACAGGAGCGCGGAGGAGGCGGTCGCCACGAGCCAGACAGGCCCGAACTCGAACAGCAAGGTGAGCGCGACCGACGTGAGGACGGTGAGGGCGATCACGGGAACGAGAGCGCCATTGCCGCGAACGGCGGCGACCGACTGCCGCACGTGCTCGGCCAGCGACGTCCGCTCGGCCGACTCATGGATCCGCGGCTCCCGGAACGCGAGGTAGGCGACGATCGACGCGATGGTGAAGGGGATCGTGAGGAAGTACATCAGCCTCGTGCTCGTCAGCATGGCGAGCCATCCTCCCACGAGCGCGCTGCTGACGAGGGCAGCGCTCTCCAGCGCCCGGACCCGCCCGAGCTGGCGCTCGAAGTGGTCACCTGAGCCGGTTTCCTCCAGGACGGTGTCGTAGACGACGGAGTCGATCGAGCCCGAGTAGAGCGCGAAGTACGCGCCCAGGCCCGCCGCTCCGGCCGTGTACATCGACACCGAGGAGCTCAGGCCGCAGACCAGGGCGGTGGCCGCCAGGGCGAGGCTGGAGAGGACCAGCACGCCACGCCGGCTCCACCGGTCGGCGAGCAGCCCGGCTGGGACCTCGAGGAGCGGGACGACGGCGGCGTAGACGGCCGCCATGACGCCGATCTGGGCTGCGGTGAAGCCGATCTGGCTCATGAAGAGCTTCTCGACCGGGACCCAGAAGCCCACGCCTTGGAGGAAGGTGGCGACGAGGAGGGGGGCCAGCCGTCGGCGCAAGGAACCAGGCCGCGCGGGTGTCGTCGTGACTTCGGTGTGGAGGAGGGTGGTCATGCAGGTTCAGAGTCGCCTACCACCTCAGGCGTTACGGCTGACCGGCCGTGAATTCTCGGAACGTGTCGACGAGACCCTTTTGCGTCGCCTCGGGCAGCTGCTCGGCCGGGATGTGCCCGAGCACGTCGATGACGCCCCTGAGCTGGTCGAGGTAGGTGCGGCAGCCGGGACACGACTCGAGGTGCTCCGTGACCCGCTCGGCGTCGGTCCGCGGGAGCGCGTCGTCCAGGTAGTCGGTGAGCAGCTCCACGAGCTCGCGGCACTCAAGAGGCTCCATCGTCAACACCTCCTCCCGCGCCTTCTGGTCCGATCCTCTCACCGCTGGCCTCCTCGGCGCTGCCACCGTGTGCGACCGCGACCGGGCGGCGGTCCAGATACTCCTCCAGACGCGCCCGAAGCGTGGCGCGACCACGATGCAACAGGACTCGCTGGTTCTCCGCCGTGATCTCAAGGATCGCGCAGACCTCGTCGGACGTGAGCCCGTTGACGTCGCGCAGGACGACGACCGCGCGTTGCCGGGACGGGAGCGTCGCCAGGGCCGCAGCCAGCTGTTCTCGCAGCTCGACGGCGAGCGCCCCGTCCACCGGGTTGGGCCACGGCTCGGGGAACACGGCCCAGTGACCGGCCCACTGACCCGACGACAGGAACCTTCCCGGGTCCACCGACGGACCGCCGGTGCCGTCCGCGGAGTCAGCTGCTGCGCCATCACCAAACGCGGCGGGGAGCTCGGCTCGCTGCACCTTGGCCCGCTTGTGGCAGGCATTGACCAGGATGCGGAACGTCCACGTCCGCAGCGACGCCCGTCCCTCGAACCGACGGACGGAACGGATCACCGAGAGCCACGTGTCCTGCACGACGTCGCTGGCCAGGTCGGTCCCGACGATCGAGCGCGCCACGGACAGCATCGAGCCGCTCCAGTGGTTCACGATCCACTCGAACGCCTCGGGGTCACCCGCCTTGATGTGCTCGACGAGGGACTCCTCGGAAGCAGTGTCGAGCGCCTGACGCGACATACCCCATCGAAAGCCGCGTCGATCGGCGTGTCAACGTTTCCCAACGACTAGCGTGACGAGGGCCGACCGAGAACGTCGCGCTGCACTGGGCGACAGTAAACCGCTGAGCGAGGAGCCGCGATGGCAACTGCGATCCGGGTCGAGGTCCTACCGGCACGGCTCGGTGACTGCCTGATCCTCGAGTGCTCTCGCGACATGGGCCGGCCCTGGCGGATGCTCGTCGACGGAGGGCCTCCCGATACGTGGCCCTTGCTCGAGTCGCGCTTGCGGCATCCGGACCCGGAGGAGCGCGCGATCGACGTCGCTGTCATCACGCACGTGGACAGTGACCACATCGGCGGGATGATCCCGTTCCTGACCAGCGATCTCGCGAAGGACGTGGGAGACGTCTGGTTCAACGGTCCCGCTCACCTGCCCGGCGCTCAGCGCACCCGGAGCATCGCGCAGGGAGAGAGCGTGGTTGCGGCCCTCCTCGGCTCGCCTGACGACCCGCTCACCGGCAACGGGGGCGAGCCGGCGCCGATACCGTGGAACGTCGCCTTCGGGCGCGGCCCGATCGACGTCGGGGACGCCGGTGGCTTCCTTGAGATCGCGGTCCCTGACGGGCCCACGATCACCGTGCTCTCGCCGACCACGGCACGGCTGATGCGCCTGCGAGCAAAGTGGGCGCAGACGGTCGAGCGAGCCCAGCGACCCACGATGCGCGAGCTCGCAGTCGATGTGCCAGCGCCCTTGGAGGATCTCAATCGGCTTGCGGGGCAAAAGAGCACGAGCGATAGGTCAGTGCCGAATGGCAGCAGCGTCGCGGTGCTGATCGAGCACCTCGGGGCGAGCGTCCTGCTCGCTGCCGATGCCTTTGGCAAGGACCTCGAAGCGGGACTCCGGCGACTCGCCCGCGCGCGAGACCTCGACCGCATCGATGTCGACGCGTTCAAGCTGCCACACCACGGCAGCGCAGGCAACATCTCGACCTCCTTGGTCGAGGCCGCTCCGGCACGGCACTACCTCGTCTCGAGCAACGGCGACATCTTCCACCATCCAGATGACGCCGCCCTTGCCCGTGTCGTGCTCGGTGCTCCGCCCGGACCGATCCTCTGGTTCAACTACCGGACCGCGCGCACCGAACGATGGGCCGAGAAAGCGCTGATGGAACGACACGGGCACCACACGCGGTTTCCCGATCCTGCGGACTGGGAGGGCGGGGTCGTTCTCGACCTGCCGGCGCGGTTGGCCAGCTCGGAGAGCGTCGGACTCACCCACTGATTCGCGCGACGAATCAGAGGGCGAGTCGCGAAATGCTGGCCCCCACGCGACGAGCGTCTCGCTGGAAGCCGACCCAGCGGCATACGGCATCGTCGTGGTGGGGAGACCAACGCACCCGCAAGGGGCTAGCGTCACGAGGGTGACGGACGAACTGCCAGCCCCGGACCCCGCCCTGACCGAGGAACCCAGCGACGAGCCCACCTTCGCCGACCTCGGCCTGGACGACCGGATCCTCAAGGCCCTGCGCGATCTCGGCTACGAGCACCCCTCGCCGATCCAGGCCGCGACCATCCCCGCGTTGCTCCAGGGTCGTCACGTCGTCGGGCTCGCGCAGACCGGCACCGGCAAGACGGCGGCCTTCGCGCTCCCGATCCTCGCGCAGCTCGACCTCAAGCAGAAGACGCCTCAGGCGCTCGTGCTCGCTCCCACTCGCGAGCTGGCTCTGCAGGTCTGCGAGGCCTTCGAGAGGTATGCCGCTCACCTCCGTGGCGTGCACGTGCTGCCCGTCTATGGCGGGCAGGGCTACGGCGTCCAGCTGAGTGCGTTGCGCCGAGGCGTCCACGTCGTCGTCGGCACGCCGGGCCGGATCATGGACCACCTCGAGAAGGGCACCCTCGACCTCGGCGAGCTGCGCTTCCTCGTCCTCGACGAGGCGGACGAGATGCTCAAGATGGGCTTCGCCGAGGACGTCGAGACGATCCTCGCCGACACGCCGGACGACAAGCACGTCGCGCTCTTCTCGGCGACGATGCCCGCGCAGATCCGTCGGATCTCGAAGAAGTACCTCACCGACCCCGTCGAGGTCACCGTCAAGGCCAAGACGACGACCGCGCCGAACATCACCCAGCGCTACCTCATCGTCAGCTATCCCCAGAAGGT
>DASUQN010000383.1:0-2743 GCA_036280515.1 Intrasporangium sp.
CGAGGGGCTGTGAGTCGCGGCTGAAGCCGAGGGCCTCGAGTTGGACCGTGCCGGTCTCGTCACGCACGCCGAGGAAGGCGGCTATTCCGAGACCGGCGCCGAGAAGCAAGAGGATGATGCCGAGCAGGGCCATGTCAACTCCTTCGTGGTGCGCATCGGTCATGCGCTTCCGGCTGCCTTCGACCCTAGCCGTACCCAGTGCGCGCGTGCTGCCTCGGTTGGCGCCCATGTGGCTCCGTTAGCCTGACGCCCATGCGAATCCGGGTGAAGCTCGCCGCCGCCGTCCTCGTCGCGCTCTGCGCGACGGGACTCGCCGCGTGCACCAGCGACGACGACAGCACTCCGGGCCCGACGCCGCCGAGCCCTGCGCAGCGCCTCGCGGCGGCGAAGGCGAAGGTTGACGAGGCGCCCTCGGTCCACCTCAAGCTGGACAGCTCCGGGGTGCCGAAGAACGCCAGCGGCGTCACTGCCGGTGATGGGTGGGGTGCCCACCCGCCGGCCTTCAAGGGCACGCTCAAGGGCGTGTTCTCCGGCCTTCCCGCCGACGTGGAGATCGTCTCCCTCGGCGGCGAGGTGTGGGCCAAGCTGCCGCTCTTCCCCGGGATGAACAAGATCGACCCGGAGGCCTTCGGCGTGCCCGACCCGGCCACGCTCTTCTCGACCGATCGTGGTCTCTCCTCGCTGCTCACCGCGACGCAGAGCCCCACCGAGGGCGAGAAGACCCGCAACGGGGCCGAGGTCCTCAGGACGATCAAGGGCACGATCCCGGGTGGGAACGTCGTCGACCTCTTCCTCATCGGCGACCGCAACGGCTCGTTCCAGGCCACCTACGGCCTGACCGACGCGGATGAGCTGCGCCAGGTCGCGGTCACCGGGCCCTTCTTCGGCTCCGGCACGTCGTCGACCTATACCTTGACGCTCGACCAGTACGGCACACCGGTCACGATCGAGAAGCCCTGAGGCCGGTGCCCTCGTCCGGCCGGCACGCCCTGCTCGCGACGGCGTCGGTGGCCGTCGCGCTCGCAGCGGCCGACACCTATGTCGTCGTCCTGGCGCTGACCGACATGATGGCCGGCGTCGGCATCGGGGTGGACGCGCTGCAGCGGGCGACGCCCATCATCTCCGGCTTCCTGCTCGGTTACATCGCCGTGCTGCCCCTGATCGGGCGGCTCTCCGACCTGCTCGACCGGCGCCGGGTGCTGCTGGGCTGCCTCGTCGTCTTCGTGGCCGGCTCCGCGGTGACGGCGCTGGCGACCGACCTGGGCGTCCTCGTCGGCGGCCGGGTGCTCCAGGGCGTCGGCGGCGGAGGGCTGGTCCCGGCGACTCTGGCCCTCGTCGCGGATCTCTGGCCACCGGACCGTCGCGGCACGCCGCTCGGCGTCGTCGGGGCGGTGCAGGAACTCGGCTCGGTGCTCGGTCCAGTGCTGGGCGCCGTGATCCTGGCGTGGTCGGGTTGGCGGGCCATCTTCTGGGCCAACGTGTTCGCCGGACTCATCCTGTATGCCGCTGTGCGCGCTCTCGGGACACGCTCGCTCCCAGCCCTCCCAGCCCTCCCGCCCCCCACCCCGTCGAGTGGCCCCGGTGTGCACAGGCCCGCTGTGGAAACCCGGGCCACTCGTGGCATGGTGGACTCGAGTGGCCCCGGTGTGCACAGGCCGGGTGTGGAAATCCGGGCCACTCGACGGGTGGCGGTGTTGGTTCTCGGTGGGCTCGGGCTCGCGCTGGGTGGGCTCGCCCTCGCCCAGCCCGAGGTGCTGGTCTCGGACGTGCAGCTCGGCCTCGCCTTCGTGCCCTTCATCGGAGACTCGCCGCTCCTCACGCCGATCGGGGTCGCCGCGCTGGTGCTCCTCCTGTCCCTTGCTGTCGCCACCGCTCCACGGTGGTGGGCGGTGCTGCGCCAGGTCGACCTCCTCGGGGCACTCCTGGTCGCCATCGCCCTGGGCAGTCTCGTCCTCACCTTTGCGTCGTCCGACCCCGAGAAGGAGGTGGTCGGACCCTGGGGCCTTGCGCTCCTGCCGCTCGGAGCCGCCGCACTTGCGGTCCTCCTCTGGTGGCACGTGCGCGCGACCGACCCCCTGATCCCCAGGCGCGTCGTCGGCCGGCGTGGCCTGCGCTCGGTGCTCGTCAGCTCGCTCGTCGGCGCCGCCTTGGTCGCCGTGGTCGTCGACGTCCCGGTTCTGGCCCGCCTCACCGACGCCTACGACGAGACGGGAGCGGCGCTGGTCCTCGTCCGCTTCCTGCTCGCCGTGCCGGTCGGCGCCCTCATCGGGGGCTGGTCCCTCCATCGGCTGGGTGACGGCCTCGTCGCGGGGGTCGGGCTCATGCTCGCGGCGACGGGGCTGCTCGCCATGTCCAGGTGGACCCTCCAGTCCATCCAGGACCCGGTGCCGACGACGCTCGTGCTCGTCATCGTCGGCCTCGGCATGGGGCTTGCCCTGGCTCCGGTCAACAACGCGGCGCTCGCCGACTCGCCCGAGCACGCGCACGGCGTCGCGAGCGCCCTCGTCGTCGTCGCGAGGATGGTCGGCATGGTCGTCGGTCTCGCGCTGTTGACTTCGATCGGCCTCAACCGGTACTTCGAGGCGGCCCGCCGCATACCGGACCCGCTCGACACGGACGCGCTCGTCGCGGCCGGGGTCGTCCAGGTCCAGACCGTCTTCCTCGGTGGGGCGGTCGCGGCGCTCCTGGGCGCGGCCCTCGCGTTCACGCTGGGTGCGCGTCGCGCGAGCGTCGAAGCCCCCGA
>DASUQN010000384.1:0-2542 GCA_036280515.1 Intrasporangium sp.
GGCCGTCAGTGGGGGCAGAGGCGCCGACGACCGAGGGCGTGCCGTTGAGCACCTCGATCTCGAAGCCGTCCGGGTAGAGGCGCACAGAGACCTGGAAGGCGGGATCCCGCGTGCCGGCGGCCGCCAGCAGCGCCTCGCCGATGGCCGTCTGCACCTCCGGCGCGTGTGCTGCCTGCGGGTCGCTGCGCCGGAGGAGGACGTCCTGGAGAAAGTCCCGAGCCTCGGCCCACGAGGCCGGACGGGCAGGAAAGGTCCGGGTGACCACCATGACGGGAGAGACCCAGAGCTGGGGCGCGTCGTCCCGGTCGTTCATGCCACCCCCGGAGATGGGCCTTCTGATCCGACGGTAGACATGCCGCAACGCCCGCGAAAGGCCTTGCCCCAGAGTGTATTCCGGTATTCCGGGAATCCCGGATTGCCGCAGAAATAACCGGACACAAGTATCCGCTGCGGTCGTAGCCTCGGATGAGAGGCGTCTTGCGGGAGTGGGGGGCCGGTCATCGAGGGCCGACCGTGGTCGCAAGCACCGGCGCTCGGGCGACGGAAGGCGGCAGGCTGATGACGACGGCGACGGAGAGGCAGCAGTCGACGGCTCAGGCTGAGGAGGCCGGGCCGCTACACATCCTCTGGATGAACGGCGGGCTCAGCTGCGACGGGGACTCCGTCGCGCTCACCGCGGCGACCCAGCCCAGCATCGAGGAGATCGTGCTGGGGGCCCTGCCGGGCCTCCCGCGGATCCAGGTGCACTGGCCCCTCATCGACTTCGAGTGCGGGCCGGAGCAGGGTGCCGACACCTTCATCGAGTGGTGGCACAAGGCGGACCGCGGCGAGCTCGAGCCCTTCGTGCTCGTCGTGGAGGGCTCGATCCCCAACGAGGCGATCAAGTCCGAGG
This sequence comes from Intrasporangium sp., assembly GCA_036280515.1. Classification (GTDB taxonomy): domain Bacteria; phylum Actinomycetota; class Actinomycetes; order Actinomycetales; family Dermatophilaceae; genus Intrasporangium. The sequence continues at coordinate 893 of DASUQN010000384.1, forward strand.
GCTACTGGTGCGGCTTCGGCAACAACCCGATGACAGGTCAGCCCATGACCACGTCAGAGTGGCTGGACCGGCTGGCGCCCAAGGCAACGGCCATCGTCGCCGTGGGCACCTGTGCGACGTACGGGGGCATCCACGCGATGGCCGGAAACCCGACGGGTGCGATGGGCGTGCCCGACTACCTCGGCTGGTCCTGGACGTCCAAGGCGGGCCTGCCGATCGTCTGCGTTCCCGGGTGCCCCATCCACCCGGACAACCTGTCGGAGACGCTCGTCTACCTGCTCTACCAGGTGGCGGGACAGGCACCGATGATCCCCCTCGACGACCAGCTGCGGCCCCAGTGGCTGTTCGGCGCCACGGTGCACGAGGGGTGTGACCGCGCTGGCTACTACGAGCAGGGGCAGTTCGCCACCGAGTACGGCACGCCCGAGTGCCTGGTGAAGCTCGGCTGTTGGGGCCCGGTGGTGAAGTGCAACGTCCCCAAGCGGGGGTGGATCAACGGCGTCGGCGGGTGCCCGAACGTCGGCGGCATCTGCATCGCCTGCACCATGCCCGGCTTCCCCGACAAGTTCATGCCCTTCATGGACGAGCCGCCCGGGAGCAGGGTGTCAGCGGCCGCGAGCACGGTGTACGGCACCGTCATCCGGCGCCTGCGGGGGATCACGGCCAAGACGGTGGACAAGGAGCCCCAGTGGCGTGCCAAGGGCAGCACGCTGACGACCGGCCACACGAGGACCTGGTAGGCGAGGCAGCACATGACCACGACACAGAACCGCAGGGCCGAGGCCCAGCACGCCGACACCGACGTCGTCGAGATGGCCTGGGACCCGATCACCCGCATCGTCGGTAGCCTCGGGATCTACGCCAGCATCGACTTCAAGGCCAAAGAGGTCCGGGAGTGCCACAGCACGTCCTCGATCTTCCGCGGCTACAGCATCTTCATGCGGGGGAAGGACCCCCGGGACGCCCACTTCATCACCAGCCGCATCTGCGGCATCTGCGGCGACAACCACGCGACCTGCTCGGTCTACGCCCAGAACATGGCCTACGGCATCGCCCCGCCGCACCTCGGGGAGTGGATCATCAACCTCGGCGAGGCCGCCGAGTACATGTTCGACCACAACATCTTCCAGGAGAACCTGGTCGGCGTGGACTACTGCGAGCGGATGGTCAAGGAGACCAACCCCGGAGTGCTCGAGCGGGCGAACGCCACCGAGGCGCCGCATGCCGCTGAACACGGGTACCGGACCATCGGCGACATCATGCGGTCGCTGAACCCGCTCGAGGGCGACTTCTACCGCGAGGCGCTTCAGGTCAGCCGCTACACGCGCGAGATGTTCTGCCTGATGGAGGGCCGCCACGTCCACCCGTCAACCTTGTATCCGGGCGGGGTGGGCACGGTGCCGACCGTGCAGCTCTTCACGGACTACCTCGTCCGCCTGCTCAAGTACGTCGAGTTCGTCAAGCGCGTCGTGCCGCTGCACGACGACCTGTTCGACTTCTTCTATGAGGCCCTGCCCGGCTACGAGGAGGTCGGCCGCCGCCGCGTGCTGCTCGGCTGCTGGGGGACGTTCAACGACCCCGACGCCTGCGACTACACCTACGCCCGCATGGGCGAGTGGGGCCGACGGATGTTCGTCACGCCCGGCGTGG
>DASUQN010000385.1:0-2734 GCA_036280515.1 Intrasporangium sp.
GTGGTGGGTCTCCTTGGCCGTCGGCAGCGCTGCGTCCGGGTCACCGCCCTGGGCCCCGATCATCCGGCGCCACACGTCCATGGCCCGTCCGTCCTGGAGCGCGTCCGCAGGGTCGACGTCACCCTTCCCCGCAGCCGCCACCATCTCGCGGGCGAGGGCCAACGTCAGCTCGACGACGTCCTCCGGCCCGCCACCCTCCAGGACCTCGACCGACTCCCGCACCTCCAGGGCGTTGCCGGCCGTCAGCCCGAGCGGAGTCGCCATGTTCGTCAACAGCGCGACGGTCTTGACTCCGGCGTCCTTGCCCAGCCGGACCATGGTCTCGGCCAGCTCACGCGCCTGGCCGAGCTCCTTCATGAAGGCCCCCGACCCGACCTTGACATCGAGGACGAGAGAGCCGGTGCCCTCGGCGATCTTCTTGCTCATGATCGACGAGGCGATGAGCGGCACGCACGACACGGTGCCGGTCACGTCCCGCAAGGCGTACAGCTTCTTGTCGGCGGGGGCGAGGCCCGCACCGGCAGCGCAGATCACGGCGCCGACCTCCTCGAGCTGGCGCATCATCTCGTCGTTGTCCAGCGAGGCGCGCCAGCCGGGGATCGACTCGAGCTTGTCGAGGGTGCCACCGGTGTGACCGAGCCCGCGGCCGGAGAGCTGAGGCACGGCGACGCCGCACGCTGCGACGAGCGGTGCGAGCGGCAGGGTGATCTTGTCGCCGACGCCGCCTGTCGAGTGCTTGTCGCTCGTGGGGCGGGAGAGCCCCGAGAAGTCGAGCCGCTCGCCCGACCTGATCATCGCGTCCGTCCAGCGGGCGATCTCCTGCGCGCTCATACCGTTGAGGTAGATCGCCATGGCCAGCGCCGCCATCTGCTCCTCGGCGACGACACCTCGGGTGTAGGCGTCGATCACCCAGTCGATCTGCTGGTCCGTCAGCTGGTTGCGGTCCCGCTTGGCAGCGATGATGTCCACGGCGTCGAAGGCTTCGGTCACGGTGCCATCATGTCCCAGCCCGGCGGCATACGGCCGCCTAGGTGCCCCGTGCGTCCAGGTCCGACCGGCCGAACGCCTGGGGAAGCACCTGCGTCATCGGCAGAACGCCCTTCGGGGTCATGAGCAGGCACTCCGGCCCGCCGTTCTCCCAGAGCAGCTGCCGACAGCGGCCGCACGGCATGAGCACCTGACCGTCCCCTGCCACGCAGTAGACCGCGACAAGGCGCCCGCCGCCGGTCGCGTGGAGGTCGGACACCATGCCGCACTCGGCGCAGAGGCCAACGCCGTAGGAGGCGTTCTCGACGTTGCAGCCGGCCACGACCCGCCCGTCGTCGACGAGCCCCGCGACGCCGACCGGGAAGTCCGAGTAGGGGGCGTACGCCCGCTCCATGAGCTCCACCGCACGGCGGCGGAGAACCTCCCAGTCGATGTCGTATGCCGCTGGGCTCGCTCCCGGGTCAGCCTCCGTCACGAGGCCTCCCCCTTGCGATAGACGAGGCCATCGGCCTTGGGCATTCGGAGCCGCTGTGAGGCGAAGGCGAGCACGATGAGGGTTGCGAGGTATGGCGTCATGCCGGTCAGCTCCCGCGGGAACGTCGAGGTGACCATGAACCAGACGAGGACGACGACTGCCATGACCGCACTGACCACCCCTACGACACGCTGCCCGTTGCGGCGACGCCAGAGGGCCCACAGGCCCCAGAGGAGCAGGAACACCCCGAAGGGCAGCAGGTAGGCGCGCACGATGTTGCCACCGCCACGCAGGTTCACCGTGTCGGCGTAGCCGAACAGTCCGGCGCCGGCCGCGAGGCCTCCGGGGCGCCAGTTGCCGAAGATCATGGCCGCGAGGCCGATGTAGCCACGGCCGCCGGTCTGGCCCTCGCGATAGAGGTTCGAGGCGACCATGGCGAGGAAGCCGCCACCCAGACCGGCGAGCCCTCCGGAGACGAGCACCGCCATGAACTTGTACCTGATCACGTTGACGCCGAGCGTCTCCGCGGCCACCGGTGACTCGCCGCAGGACCGCAGCCGCAGGCCGAAGGCGGTGCGCCAGAGGATCCACCAGGTGGCCACGAGGAGCAGGACCACGATGACCGTCAGGATGGAGAGGTCCGTGACCAGCGCGCGCAGGACGCTGGCGACCTCGGCGAGGATGAAGACCCCACCCTCCTCGACGTCGCCGAGGGCGTCGGAGATGGGAGTGATCGTCAGGCGCGGCAGCTCGGGGAGGCTGGGCGACTGGGTGCCACCCGTCTCCGTGAACGTGCGCGTCGCGAGGTAGGCGGCAGCGCCAGCACCGAGCAGGTTGATCGCCACACCGGAGACGATGTGGTCGACGCCGAAGATGACCGTTGCCAAGGCGTGGATGGCCCCGCCGATGACGCCCATCATGACAGCGCCCAGCACCCCTGCCCAGGCGCCGTAGTGCACCGCGAAGAAGGCGGCGCCCCAGGTGCCCATGATCATCATGCCCTCGAGACCGATGTTGACCACGCCCGCACGCTCGGACCAGAGGCCGCCCAGACCAGCGAGAGCGATGGGCGCGGCAAGGGCCAGGGCGGCGATGAGCGCGCCCGATGAGCTCATGTCGTCCGCGCCCGTGATGACCCGGGTCAGGGAGACCACGACCAGGCCGATGGCGGCGAGCACGAGAACGCGCCGCCAGCCGACCAGGTTGGACAGCCTCCCGCGGGACTCACGGCCGGCCGGCGACTCGGGCGTGGTCTGCGTCGTCAGCTGGCTC
>DASUQN010000386.1:0-8338 GCA_036280515.1 Intrasporangium sp.
CAGGCCAGCTCGTCCTTGTGGTCCACCCGATCGATGACGAAGCGCCACGCGGCCACCCCACCCAGTCCATTCATCACGGATGCCGCCTGGCGCGGGTGGAGGAACATGCCCTTGACCTTGACCGCCTCACCGACCCGGCCGAGCACACCAGCGAGGCGCGCCGAGCCGTCCGCTCCGGCACTCCAGGCCGACAGGTCACCGGTGCCGAACCTGATGAGCGGGTACTCGGGTCGCATGAGGGTGACGACGACCTGGCCCTCGCCCTCCACCACCGGTCCGCCCGAGTCCAGATCGCACACCTCGACAAGCACCCCCGGTGCCGGCACGAGGCCGCTCCCGGGCGAGGTCTCATAGCCGATGAGTCCGACCTCGGCGGTGCCGTACGACATGAGCACGGTGGGCACCCGCTCGTGGAGCAGCGACCGGAGCGAGTCGGGCAGCGGCTCGGCCGTGACCAGCGCCTTGTCCAGCCGCCATCGCCCAGCGTCGAGCCCGAGCTGGTCGAACCGGTCGACAAGCGCCTTGAGGTAGCTCGGCAGACCGACATACGCGGTCACGCCGAGGTCCGCGATGGCCCTCGCCTGCAGGTCCTGGTTCCCGATCCCGCCGGGCACGACGGTCGCGCCGACCGCGCGGCAGCCCTCCTCGAACATCGCGCCCGCCGGTGAGAGGTGGTAGCCGAAGCAGTTGAGCACCACGTCACCGGCACCGATCCCGGCGGCCGTCAGGGCGGGCGCCCACCGCCACGGATCCGCGATGTCGAGCTCCGGCTCATAGATCGGCCCGGGCGACTGGAAGACGCGCCGCACCTCCGCACCCTCGGCGAGCATCCCGCCGAAGGGCGGTTCCGCCTGCTGCCGCGCAAGGACGTCGTCCTTGGACAGGACCGGCAACCCGGCGAGGTCCCCGGCAGCCAGCTGGTCGACCGACAAGCCCGCCGCCTGCACCCGCTCGGCGAAGGCGGGCACTGCTGACGCAGCCCGGCGCACGACGTCGCCGGCAGCGGGGGCGAGCTCAGCGGCATACGCCTCGACTGTCGCGGTGAGCGTGGGTGAACGATCGACCGACAATGGACGCTCCTCTCAGAGCCAGCGCTTGCGGCGCTTGTAGTGCTTGACGTCGCGGAAGCTCTTGCGCCCGCCGGACTCGCCGAGGCCGAGGTAGAACTCCTTGACGTCCGGGTTGTCCTGCAGCTCTTGCGCGGACCCCTCGAGGACGATGCGGCCCTGCTCCATGATGTAGCCGTGGTCGGCGACCTCGAGTGCGCGCCTGGCGTTCTGCTCGATGACGAGGACGGTGAGGCCCATCTCCTCGTTGACCCGTTTGATGAACGCGAAGATCTCCTTCACCAGCAGCGGCGCCAACCCCAGGGACGGCTCGTCGAGCATGAGCAGCTTGGGCTTGGCCATGAGCGCCCGCCCGATCGCGAGCATCTGCTGCTCGCCGCCCGAGAGGTAGCCCGCCACGCGTGCCCGCATGTCGCCGAGCTTGGGCAGCAGGCCGTAGACGTCGTCGAGGTCGCCCTTGGTGTCGATGCGCCCGCGGAAGTAGGCGCCGGAGATGAGGTTCTCCTCGACGGTGAGGTGCTCGAAGACGTGGCGCCCCTCCATGCAGAGCGACAGGCCCAGCTTGACCCGCTCGGCAGCGTCGACGTGCGTGATGTTCTTGCCGTCGAAGAGGATCGACCCGTCGGTGACCTCACCGTGCTCGGTTGGCAGCAGGCCGGAGACGGCCTTCAGGGTCGTCGACTTGCCGGCACCGTTGGATCCGAGCAGGGCCACGATCTTGCCCTCGGGCACCGCGAGCGAGAGCCCGCGGAGCACGAGGATGACGTCGTCGTAGATGACCTCGACGTTGTTGATCGTGAGCAGGTCGGTGGTGGCCGGCCCGGGCGCACCCGCGCCGGCCACCTCTCCGCTCACGTGGGTCGAGCTCATGACTCCGGCGTCTGGTTGGCGGCAAGCTCGGCCATCTGGCCGGCCTTGACCTCGTAGATGCCGGTTCCGCTGTTGCCGCGGTGCGAGTCGGCCGTGAACTGGACCTGGCCCGAGCCGAGGACGCCGCCGGTGTCGACGGCCGGCATGGTCTCGAGGGCGTTCTTGATCGCCTCTCCGGTGAGCTCCTCGCCGTCCGCGATCGCCTTCTCGATGCCCTTGGCCATGACGTGCATGGTGTACCAACCCTGCGCGTAGTGCAGCGTCTCCTTCTCGAGCGAGCTGCCCTTGGACTTGAGGTACGTCTCGATCGGCTCGTGGCCCGGCTTCATCGCCGTGGTCGGCGCGATCGGGGAGATGAGGACGTGGCCCTCGGCGTTGTCGGCTCCGGCCGTGGTGATGAACAGCTCGTCAGCGCACCAGTTGAGGCAGACGATCTTCATGTCGAGACCCTGGCCCTTGATGTCCTTGGCCACCTGGGCCGCAGGCGACGAGACGTTCTGGATCACGATGTACTTCGCGCCCTGCGCCTTGGCCTGCGTGAGGAGGCCGACCTGGTTCGGCGTCGCCGGCATCGGGTAGGACTTGTAGCCGATGTCGAGGCCCTTCTCCTGGACCCATGTCTGGCCGTCGGCAACCGGTGCCGTCCCGAACGGGCTGTCGTGGTGGAAGACCGCGACCTCGGCGTGGCCGCCCGCGTCCTCGGCGATCCAGTTGAGCGCGACGCGCATCTGGTCGGAGTAGGTCGGCGCGACGACGAAGTTGTACGGCGACTCCTTCGGGTCGGTCAGTGGCTCGGCGTAGGAGGCGGACATGAAGGGCAGCTCGTCGGCTGAGATCTTGCTGCGCATGGCCTCGGTGTCACCCGTGCCCCAGCCCTGGATCGCGACGGCGCCGTCGTTGACGTACTTCTTGTAGAGCTCCTCGGCGGCCGGCACCTTGTAGGCGTAGTCGTTGGACATCGCCTCGATCTTGTGGCCGGAGATCCCGCCCTTGGCGTTGATGTCGTCGATGTAGCCCATCATCCCCTTGTTGTACGGGGTGCCCACGTCGCCGGTGGCGCCGGTCAGGTCCGCGATGATGCCGATCTTGATCGGCGCCTTGTCGCCGTCGCCGCTGCCGGCACCTGCGTCGCCGTTGTCCCCTCCGCCGCCGCACGCTGCGAGGGCGAGGATCGCGACGGCGGACGGGATGACCGTCCCGAGTCGGGTGCGCAACTTCATGGTTTCTCCATTCATCGATCGCCGAGATGGCGGGGTGCTGCTGCTGTCGTTCTCTTGGGTCGTATGCCGCTGGGCTCGGTCTGCGGGGTGGGCTGGCCGGGTGCCTCGTCGGTACTGCTAGTAGCGGAAGGGCCAGAAGCGGATGTAGTCCTTCAGGCGGCTCCAGATGCGGTCGAGACCGCGTGGCTCGAAGATCAGGAAGATGATGATCGCGAGGCCGAAGACGGCGTTGCGGATCGCAGGGAGCTGGTCGGCGAGCGCGGGCACGGTGCCCGAGAGCGAGTCGACGAGCTCGGTCAGCAGGGGCGGGAGCAGCCCCATGAAGATCGCACCGTAGACGGCGCCGGCGATGCTGCCGAGGCCGCCGACGATGATCATCGCCAGGTAGAGGATGGACACGTCGAGCGTGAAGCGCTCCCACGTCACGGTCTCGGTGTAGTGGGCGGTGAGGGCACCGGCGAGGCCGACGAAGCCGCTCGACACGGCGAAGGCGGTGACCTTCGCTCGGGTGATGTTGACGCCGATGGCCTCGGCGGCGATGTCCTGGTCCCTGACCGCCATGAAGCTGCGGCCGACCGTCGTCCGGAAGAGGTTGCGGGCGATGAAGACGACCGCGATGGTGATCGCGAGCAGGAGCCAGTACCACTGCTGCTCGAAGGTGCGCCGCTCGATCTCGAAGCCGAGGAAGCTGAGGCGCGAGACCTCGATGAAGCCCTTGCCCTCCGTGAGGAACTCCCACCGCCGGACGACGAACATGATGATCTCCTGCGAGGCCAGCGTGGCGATCGCAAGGTAGAGGCCCTTGAGCCGCAGGGCCGGCAGCCCGAAGAAGGCGCCCACCGCAGCGGTGAGGACGACGGCGACCGCGATGCTGAGCGGGACCGGCAGCCCGGACCTTTCCGACAGGATCGCCGAGGTGTAGGCACCGACCGCGAGGAAGCCGCCCTGGCCGAGCGAGATCTGCCCGGTGAAGCCGACGAGGATGTTGAGGCCGACGGCTCCGATGACCGCGATGAGGATCGTGTTGGCGATGGAGAGCCAGTAGTTGTCGAGGATCGACGGGGCGAGCAGCAGGAGCGCGACCATGAGGGCCAGCCGGAAGTACTCGGCCTTGGTGTGACGCAGGCGCAGCTCGGCGGCATACGACCGGTGGTGGATGCCGGTTGCGGTGGCAGTGGACATGCGTCAGACCCTCTCGATCCGTGTCTCGCCGAAGATCCCGTATGGCCGCACGATGAGGATCGCGACGAGCACGAGGTAGGGGACGACCTCCGCCAGGCCGGGGTCGCCGTAGCCGGAGACGTACTGCTTGAGCAGGCCGATCGTCAGGCCGCCGACGATGGTGCCCGGGATCGAGTCCAGGCCGCCGAGGATGACGACGGGGAAGACGATGAGGCCGAAAGCCGCGATGTTCTGGCTGACCGCGGACAGGTCGGCGAGGAGCACTCCGGCGATGAGCGCGCTCAGGGCGGCGAGCACCCAGGCGAGGGAGAAGACTCGCCGCACCGAGATGCCCATGGTCAGCGCGGCCTGCTGGTCGTCCGCGACGGCCCGCATGGCGACGCCGTGGCGGCTGCGCTGGAAGAACGCGGCGAAGGCGACGAGGACGATGGCGGCGATGCCGATGACGATGAGCCGGTTGAGTGGCACGGTGGCGCCGAGGAGCTCGATGTTGCCCGTCGGCAGGATCTTCGGCGCGTCGCGGGGCGCCGTGCCGAAGAAGATCTGGATGACCGCCTTGAGGACGGAGGAGAGACCGATCGTCACCATGATGACGCTGATGGCGCTCTCGCCGATGAGCGGTCGCAGGATGAACCGCTCGACGACGACACCGAGGATGATCGCCACGATGACGCCGAAGAGGGCGGCGGCCACGAGCGGCAGGCGCAGGATGACGAACGCCGTGTAGAACATGTAGGCGCCGACGAGCAGGAACTCGCCCTGCGCGAAGTTGATGACGCGGGTTGCCTTGTAGATGAGGACGAAGCCCAGCGCCGCGAGCGCGAGGAGGGCGCCGTCCGACAGGCCGTAGACGGTCAGGGAGATGAAGGTGTTCATGCGCGTCCGCTCCAGACGGGTCGGCGGCCCCGGCCCTCGGGAACCCGGAAGGTGGACAGGTCGACGATGCGCAGGACGATCTGGCGCTCGACCCGGCTGCCGTCCTGGTAGGTGATGGTGCTGCGGATCGTGAGGTCGTCGCGACCCTCGTCGAGCGCGGAAATGATGTCGGCATAGCGCTCGGAGATGACATTGCGCCGGACCTTGCGGGTGCGGGTGATCTCGTCGTCATCGGGATCGAACTGCTTGTGCAGCAGGACGAAGCGCTCGACCCGGATGCTCTCCGGGAGGTCCTCGTTGGCGCGCACGATCTCCTCGGCGACGAGGTCACGGACCTCCTGCTTGCCGGCGAGGTCGGTGTAGGTCGTGTAGCTGAGGCGCTCGTGCTCGGCCCAGGACCCGGTGGTCTGCGGGTCGATGGTGATCATCGTCGTCATGCCGCTGTCGGTGGGGAAGACCACGGCCTCCTCGACGTACGGGGAGAACTTCAGCTTGTTCTCGATGAAGGCGCTCGAGAACCGGGTGCCGTCCTTCGTCGTGACGACGTCCTTGGCGCGGTCGATGACGACAAGATGCCCGGCGTCGTCGAGATAGCCCGCGTCACCGGTGTGCAGCCAGCCCTCCGCGTCGACGGCCTCGGCGGTCGCCTCCGCGTTGCGATGGTAGCCGCGGAAGACCGACGCGGAGCGCAGCAGGATCTCGCCCGCGTCGCTGATCCGGATCTCGGTGCCGGGGATCGGCGTCCCGACGGTCGCGAAGGCGATGTCGTCGTCGCGGTGGACGACCGCAATGCCGCAGATCTCGGTCTGGCCGTAGATCTGCTTGAGGTTGACCCCGATCGCGTGGAAGAAGCGGAAGACGTCCGGGCCGAGCGGCGCGCCGCCGGTGTACGCGTGGTCGATCCGGGCGAGCCCGAGCTGGTCGCGGACCGGCCGCAGGGCGACCTGGTCGGCGAGCCAGGAGAGCGGGTTGAAGCGCCCGGCCCCGCCGCGGATCCGCCGCTCGGCGACCCGGTCGCCGATGGCGTAGCCCCAGCCGAAGATGGCCCGCTTGAGGCGACCGGCCTCGTCGATGCGCACCTGCACCTCCGAGAGCATCGACTCCCAGATGCGCGGCGGCGAGAACATCACGTTGGGGCCGATCTCGCGCAGGTCGCTCTTCTGGGTCGAGGAGTCCTCCGGGAAGGAGAGGGTCAGGCCCTTCGACAGCCCGCAGGCGACGGCGAGCATCTGCTCGCCGATCCACGCGAAGGGCAGGAAGGAGACGTAGCGGTCCTTCGGCCCGATCGGGTCGATCGAGGTCAGGTGCTCGGCCATGGCGAGCAGGTTGGCGTGGGACAGCTCGGCGAGCTTCGGCTTGCTCGTCGTGCCCGAGGTCGTGCAGATGACGGCGACGTCGGATGCCTGGCCGGCGGCCACGTGCTCGTCGAGCCAGCCCGGGTGGCTCTCGGCCCAGTCCCGCCCATCGGCCTCGACCTCGGTGAAGTGGCGCAGCCACGGCTCGGTGTACTGCTCGAGACCGTGCGGGTCGTAGTAGATGACCGTCTCGATCCGCAGCGGGCCGACCTGGCCCGAGGCCGCCTCAGTGCGCAGCCGGATCAGCTTGTCCACCTGCTCCTGGTCCTCGGCGACGACCACCTTGACGTTGGCCAGCGAGAGGATGTGGTGCAGCTCCTCGCCGATGCTCGTCGGGTAGATGCCGACGACGGCCGCGCCGATGCTCTGGGCGGCGAGCTCGGCGATGAGCCACTCGGGCCGGTTGTCGCCGATCACCGCCACGATCTCGCCGCGCTCGACGCCGAGGCTCCCGAGTCCGTGGGCGAAGTCACGAACCCGGGACCAGTACTGCCCCCACGTCAGTGGCTGCCAGATCCCGTAGCGCTTCTCCTGCAGGGCGGTCGCGTCGGCCCGCTCGGTGGCGAGCCGGGCGAGCAGCCGCGGAAACGTCTCACCAACACCCTTGCCGTATGCCGCTGGGCTCGCCCCGCGGGGACCGCGGGCTTCGCTGGGAGCTGGCGGAGCGGCATACGACATGTTCTCTTCCTTCGCCATCAGTGCTCCTCGGCCCCGAGGTAGGCCTCGACGACCCGCGGGTCGCCCTTGACCTCGTCGGGTGTGCCGTCAGCGATGAGGCGACCGAAGTCGAGGACGCTGACGCGGTTGGAGATGTCCATGACGACGGCCATGTCGTGCTCGATGAGCACGACGGTCACGCCCGCGAGCTCGTGGACGTCGAGGATGTAGCGCGCCATGTCCTCCTTCTCCTCGGAGTTCATGCCGGCCATCGGCTCGTCGAGGAGGAGGAGTGACGGTTGGAGGCAGAGGGCGCGGCCGAGCTCGACCCGCTTCTGGATGCCGTAGGCGAGTGAGCCGACCGGCTTGTGGCGGTGCGCCTGGAGGGAGAGCAGGTCGATGACCTCCTCGACGAGGGCGCGGTGAGCGATCTCCTGGCGGCGGGCCGGCCCGAACCAGAGCAGCGCCGCGGCCACGCTCTTGCTCATGTGGATGTGTCGGCCGAGCATGAGGTTCTCGAGCACGGTCAGGTGCGAGAAGAGCTCGATGTTCTGGAACGACCGGGCGACGCCGAGCCGCGCGATCCGGTGTGGCGCGAGCTTCGTCAGCTCGTGGGTGGTCCCGTCTGAGCCGGTGGAGCCGCCCGTGTGCAGCACGATGCTGCCGTGCTGCGGATCGTAGAGGCCGCTGACGCAGTTGAGCAGGCTCGACTTGCCGGCGCCGTTGGGGCCGATGACGGCGTGGATGTGGCCCTGGGTGACGGTGAACCCGACCTCCTGGAGGGCGTGGACCCCGCCGAACCGGAGGCCGACGTCCCTGACCTCGAGCACGGGCTGGCCGGGCGGGACGGACGAGGAGTTCAGCGAGTGCTGGTACGCCCTGGTGAGACCGGTGGTCACGCTGGGTCCCCTCCTTCGTTGGCGGGTGGACATGTGGAGAATATGTTTCCACTATCTGGAAGCGCAAGGCCCACTTGTGAAATCGTTATTCACGCAGTTACAGTCGATTTTCGGATCTGACTGCGATCACGGCGACCGACGAGTGATCATGGGGGCGGCGCCGCGCAGCGTCGTCCGTGACGGGGAAAGAGGAGATGCGTTGTCCTCGACGG
>DASUQN010000387.1:0-2480 GCA_036280515.1 Intrasporangium sp.
GGCGATGCGTTGGCTGATCCGGGTCATGGGCAACGGGGCGACGGGCTCGACGTCGGCGTCACGCGCCCCGACGAGCTCGGCGACCTTGAGCATGAACGGCGTCATTGCACGTCCTCTCTCGTGGTTCGTGCCTGGGGAGGATTGGAGGGTTGAGTCGAGTGTGCAGGCTTTGTCGTATGCCGCCGGGCTTGCTCCCGGCATCTGCTGCACACTCGACCGGGCTGGGTCAGCGACGCATCGTCGAGTGTGCAGTACGCGTCGTCAGCTAGCCCGACGTGCCGACGGCGGCGGCGCCGGCCTCGGCGATCTCGCGGTCCTGCTCCGCGCTGCCGCCGGAGACCCCGACGGCACCGACGAGCACGCCGTCGACCCGCACTGGGACGCCGCCGCCGAAGACCACGAGGCGGTCGCGGTGGACGATGCCCTCCCGCAGGGCCGGCTCGTCCTTGATGAGGCCGAAGAACTCGTGGGTGGCGATCCCGTTGAAGGCGGAGACCGTCCACGCCTTGTCCTGCGCGATCCCGGAGGAGAGCAGCGGCGCCCCGTCCATGCGGGCGAACGCGAGCAGTGCCCCAGACGGGTCGGTGACCGCGACGTTGACGGGCACTCCGATCTCAGCCGCCCGCTCGAGGGCTGCGTCAACGGCAGCCCGCCCAGCGGCATACGTCATGGTCTGAATGCTTCGCACGTACGTCGCGCGGGCTGCCGTCGTCGTCATGGCTCTCCTCCGGGAAGCAGCAGGCTCGGGATCAGGTGCTGACGGTGGTGAAGCGCTCGTTGATCTCGCGGGCGTGGTAGAAGATGCCCTTGGCGATCTGGTCGGGTGTCCACTTGACCGTCGGCCGGTCCGGGTAAGCCAAGTAGCCGCCCGCGAAGACCTCGTTGCGGTTGCCCGACGGGTCGAAGAAGTAGATCGTCTGCCCGCGAGTGATGCCGTGACGGGTGGGGCCGATGTCGATCGGCACGTCGTCCATCGCGAAGAGGTCACCGGCGTGGCCTACCTCCGCCCAGTCCTGGAGCTTGAAGGCGACGTGGTGCAGCTTGCTCTGCGGTCCCTCGAGCACGGCGATCTGGTGGATCTGGTTGTTGCTCGTCATCCAGGTCGCGATGTAGTGCGCGTCGTCGTCGACGAGGTCGGTCTGGACCCGCTCGGTCGCGTAGAAGCCGAAGACGTCCGTCAGCATGTTCTCCATGAGCCGCACGTCCTCGGCGAGGATGAGCGAGTGGTCGAGGCCGGGGACCCCGACGCCGACGAGGTGGCGCGGGAACGCCTCCGGGTTGTGGGTACCCACCTCGGTGCCGATGACGGTCTGCTCGTGGTAGACCTCGAAGACGTGGTCCGACGGGGTGGTGAACCGGATGCCGTCGCTGACCTCCGGGTTCTCACCCTTGGACATGCGCTCGACAGTCAGGCCGAACGCCTTGCCCCTCTGCTCGATCTCGTCGATGTCCTCGGGCTTCTCGACCTTGAAGCCGTACTTGACGACGCCGACGCCGCCCTCCTCGAGGACGAGCGAGTGGTGGTCCCACTCGTCCCACCCCTTGTAGTAGACCTTGCCGTCCTGCTCGAGCGTCTCGTAGAGACCCAGCGTGTTGGCGTAGTGCTGCTTGGCCTCGGCGAGGTCCGTGACCCGGACATGCGCGTAGCCCATCCTCAAGATTCCCACTGCTACTCCTTCGTGGTGGTGCCGGCGGCCAGGGCTTCGGCACGAAGCCGGGCCTTGTCGTTCATCTGGCGCAGGAACGGGTTGACGAGACGCAGGCAGTTGTCGCGCATCTCGATGGTGAGGTCCGAGTCCGGGACCGCCCGGCAGCTCAGACAGGTGCCGTCGGCGCGCTCCTCGTCGGAGATCACGGAGTCGGCCACGGGTCGGTTGTAGTCGAACGCCCCGTCGTGGACGTCGACCTTGCAGATGGCGCAGCCACCGCGGCGGCACCCGATCGTGTAGGCATAGCCGGCCTTGTACAGCCCCTCCAGCACGGTCTCCCCCGGGGCGAGGTAGATCACCTCGCCCGTCGGGTGGATCGTGAGTGTCGGCACCGGCGCTCCCTTGCGACTGTCGTGGCGGGCACCTCCACGTGCCGCCGACATGAGCGTCACCCCTGCCCCGCCGGTTCGGGACCCACGTTCCTCTCCCCGGAACGAGGTGCCGTTCAAACGATTGAGAGGACCGTATGCCGCTGGGCTCGCTCCCCGTCGAGTGTGCACTTCGCGCCCCGCTGGGTTCCCGTCGAGTGTGCACGTCGCGCTGGGCTGGCGCCCTGGTCGAGTGTGCACTTCGCGCCGGTCGCCTGGTCATCCACATCCCCGCATGGTCGTCCTGGCCCGTCCACGGCCTCGGGCACAGAGGGCCTGTGGAGCTCACGCTGTCGCCATCGTGGGCTCATGGCCCCGACGCTGCACATGGAAGCCCTGACCCCCTACTTCACCGTGGCGGGTGGGCGCGCCGCCGGATTGGCCAAGCATCAGTTGCGACGTC
>DASUQN010000388.1:0-3300 GCA_036280515.1 Intrasporangium sp.
CCCGGCCGGGCTCATCACGGCCCTCATCGGGACCCCGTACTTCGTGTGGCTGCTCTGGCGTTCGAGGAACGTCACCTAGCCACGACGAGCGCCCGCGGCGCCGCGGGAGCGAGCTCAGCGGCATACGACAATGTGTGCGTATGCCGCTGGGCTGGCTGCTCGTTTCCCTGCTGTCCCAGCCCACGAACGTCCCGAGGAGACCCATGAGCCGTCCGGTCACCACCGTCATCCCGCCTGACGAACCGCTGCGGGCGCTGTGGGTGCGTTACCGCGCATACCGTGGCCGGTTCATCGGTGCCGTCGTCGCCTCGACGGTCAACAAGGTGGCCGACGTCATGCCCGAGCTGCTGATCGGGGCGGCGATCGACGTCGTCGTGCGCGGCGGCGACTCGTTCGTCGCGTCGGTGCTCGGGGTCGAGTCACGCTTCGCCCAGCTCGGCTGGCTCGCGGCGTTCAACGTGGTGGTGTGGGTGGTCGAGTCGCTGTCCGAGTACGTCGCCAGCCGCCTGTGGCGTGGCCTCGCCCAGGGCGTCGAGCACGACCTGCGCGTCGAGGCCTACGACCATGCGCAGCACCTCCACGTCGGGTGGCACGAGACGCGGCCGGCCGGGTCGACGCTCGCCACCCTCAACGACGACGTGAACCAGCTGGAGCGGTTCCTCGACGTCGGGGCACCCGCGATCCTGCAGACCGCGCTCAACGTCCTGCTCGTGGGCGCGGTCTTCGCGGCTGCCTCGTGGCAGCTGTTGGTGCTCGCCTTCCTGCCGATCCCGGTCATCATCGCGGGGTCGCTGATCTTCCAGCGGCGTCTCGAGCCGCTCTACGCGGAGGTGCGCTCGGCCGTCGCGGACCTGTCGAGCGCCCTGTCGGCCAACCTCGCGGGGATCACGACGATCAAGGCCTTCACCGCGGAGGAGCGCGAGCGCGAGCGGGTCGCGGCGATCTCCGACGCGTACCGGGCGGCCAACCTCCGCGCCATCCGCTCGTCCGCCGCGTTCGTCCCCCTCGTGCGCATGGCGATCCTCGCCGGGTTCACGTGCACCCTGCTGCTGGGCGGGTGGGCCGCGCTGCGCGGTGACCTTGCCGTCGGGACCTACTCCGTGCTCGTCTTCATGACCCAGCGCCTGCTGTGGCCGTTGACCGAGGTCGCGCAGGTGCTCGACCTGTACCAGCGCGGGCGCGCCTCCGCAGCAAGGATCCTCGCACTGCTCGCGGAGCCGGTGACCGTGCCTGCGGGCCATCGGTCGCTCGAGCGGCCGGTGTCCGGCAGGATCGAGCTGCGGGGGGTCACGGCCGGCTACGGGGACGGGCCGGACGTGCTGCACGGTATCGACCTCATCGTTCCGGCCGGCGAGACGCACGCGATCGTGGGAGCCACCGGTTCCGGCAAGTCGACTCTGCTGCGCCTCGTGCTGCGGTTCGACGACCCGCGGTCGGGAGACGTCCTTCTCGATGGCGTGCCGGTGCAGGACCTCGACTGGGATTCACTGCGCGGCTCGATGGGTTACGTCGCACAGGACGTCTACATGTTCGCCGGCACGATCTCCGACAACATCGCCTACGGGCGGCCCGGCGCAACGCGAAAGGAGGTTCGTGGGGCCGCCGACGCCGCTGCGGCGCTCGACTTCATCGAGGCAACGCCGGGAGGGCTCGACACCTGGGTCGGGGAGCGTGGCGTCACTCTCTCCGGCGGGCAGCGGCAACGCCTCGCGCTGGCGCGGGCGCTGTTGCGCGACCCGAGCGTGCTCGTCCTCGACGAGGCGACGAGCGCCGTCGACAACGAGACGGAGGCGGCGATCCAGCGGTCGCTGGGGATCGCGGCGGCCCGGTGCACGACGATCGTCGTGGCCCACCGGCTCTCCACCGTCCGCCACGCGCACCGGATCTGGGTGCTCGACGCCGGACGCATCATCGAGGCAGGGACGCACGACGAGCTGCTCGCACTCGGAGGGGCCTACTCGGATCTCTGGAACGTCCAGACGGGGACCGCGGTGTCGTCCACCGTCTGAGCGCCAAGGGCGCCAAGTGCCCTGCAGCACCCGCTCTGGAGGTCCAGCCGCCTGAATCGCAACGTGGCCGTTGAGCTGCGCGGGTCAGGTTGGAAGCCTCCAGATCTGGTGGGTACTCGCCACACAGTTGGTGATGACAGCCGTGGAGCCATTACCGACTCGCCGTCCGGTGACGTCGAGGCAGCGGGCCGATGCGGCATTCTTCAGTTCGCCGGCCGGGGTCGCGGTCCACTGCTGGACGGCTGCTCCGGTGCAGGCTGCGACCTCGACCACCGTGCCGTTGGTGATGGTGCCGCCGCGCAGCGACAAGCAGGTGCTGCTGAGCGAGTTGACGATCGTGCCATTCGACTTGAGCGTCCACTGCTGGTCGGGCGTTGCCGAGCAGGTCCAGACGGACACCACCGTCTTGTCCTTCTTGTTCGGGTTGATGTCGAGGCACCTGCCACTGCCCACGCCGACGATCTCCCCGACCGGATCGGCCGGCACCCCCGTCGTGACCGTGACCGTCACCGAGTCGACCGCCGTCAGCTGGCCGTCCGAGACCCGCAGCGCCGCGGTGACCGTGCCGGCCGTGAGGTAGGTGAACGTCGGCGAGACGCCGGTCGAGTCATCGAAGGCTCCGTCGCCGTCCAGGTCCCAGGCGTATGTGAGCGGAGTGCCGTCCGGGTCGCTCGAACCTGCCCCGCTGAACTGCACTGTGAGCGGTGCGGTGCCACTCGTGGGGGTGGCCGTCGCGACTGCGGTCGGCGTGCCGTTGGCGGGCGCGACGGTGATCGTCACGGTGGCGTCGGTCGTCAACTGGCCGTCGGAGACGCGGACCCGAGCCGTGACGGGGCCGGCCGCGGTGTAGGTGAAGGTCGGCCCGACGCTGGTGCTGTCGTCCAACGATCCGTCGCCGTCGAGATCCCACGCGAACGTGAGGGCGTCGTTGTCCGGGTCGGACGACGCAGAGGCGTCGAACTGCACTGCGAGTGGGGCCGTCCCGCTCGTCGGGGTGGCCGTCGCCACCGCCACCGGCGCGCCATTGGTGGCGTCCTTCGGGGTGATGCGGAGCGAGCTCACCGCGTTGTCGTAGCCGGCGGGCAGCGTGTTGTGGATGCCCGGCCCCAGGTCCGTGCAACCGACGAGGAGGTCATTGGTGCAGATCGTTGCCTGCCATCCGTTCGCCACGTCGATCGAGCTCATCGTGTCGTTGCCGATGAGGCCGAGGCTGCCCTTGGAAAAGAGCCAGGTGCCCGGTTCGAACGGCTGCTGCGTGCCGGCGCGGTTCGCGTCACGGTAGGCGATGGCG
>DASUQN010000389.1:0-2932 GCA_036280515.1 Intrasporangium sp.
CGCACGCCGAGCTTGCGGTACACGCGAGTGAGGATCGTCTCGACCGTCTTCGGGCTGAGATAGAGCCGGGCGCCGATCTCACGGTTCGTCTCGCCTGCCGCGGCCAGCTCGGCGACGCTGCGTTCTCCGACCGTCAGCTCCTGGCCGGCCCGAGCGCCCGCCGCGCGGTGCAGCTCGTCGTCGACCCGGGCCACCCACGCGGCCGCCCCGGCGCGGCTGAAGATCTCCTTGGCCTGGGCCAGGGGCTCCCGGGCGCTCGCCTTCTGTCGCCCCCGGCGACGAGTTGCTCCCAGCACCAAGAGCGTCCGCGCCCGCTCGAGGGGCATGTCGAGCCCGGTCATCAGGGCCAACGACTCGAGCAGGCTGTCCTCGGCGAGCTTGAGGTCGCCGCGGTGCGAGTGGAGCAGTCCCTCGCACCGCGCCGCGATGGCCCGGGAGCCGGCCAGTCCCATCCGGTCCGCCTCGTCCCACAGCCGCGCGGTGACATCTGCCGCGTCGTCGACGGCTCCTGTCGCGAGGTAGGCCTCGACCGCGTCGCCCTGCCATCGAAGCGCGCCGGGGTGGCCCCACTTCATGCGCGCCATGAGGTCCCGCAACCGGGCCTCGTGGCGGACCGCGTCATCGAACTGTCCGGCTGACACCTCGGTGAAGCCCAGGACGAGGAGACACTGCGCCCCGAAGATCGAGTCTGCTGCCGCGTCTGCCATCGCGAGACCTGTGCTGGCGAGTCGTCGCGCCTCGTCCAGCTCGCCCTGCCAGGCCTCGACGTGTGCCCGGATGTAGAGGCGCATCTGGTCTCGCACCCCGTCCGCCCCGACCCGGTAGCAGCGGTCGGCACAGGCCCGCGCCGTCTCGAGGTCACCGAGACGGAGGGCAACCTCCGCACGATGCATGACCAGACCGCCCTCTGAGTTGAGGTCGCCCCGCTCGCGCGCTGTCCGCAACAGCCCGTCGAGCAGCCGTGCCGCCTCGGTGGGGTCGTCTCGCCACGCCTCGGCGAGGGCGAGGAGGCGGTCGGGGTGCTCATAGATCATGACTGGACTCTGCGGCTCCCCGTGGGCCGTGGCCCAGGCTTCGGACCGCTCGAGCGGCACGCCCACGGACAGGTCGTTCTCCGCCTCGAGCAGCATGGCGGCGTGCACCTGGTCGGCCAACCCGGCCCTCTGCGCCACGGCTGCGGCCTCCCTCGCCTCCAACCGGGCTCCGTCTGGGTCCCCGCCAACCCCCAGGCACTGGGCCAGGGCCATGCGGGCAGCGATCTCGGTCTCGGGCTCGAGGTCGGGTTGGCGGATCGCATCGCGTAGCAGAACCAGCGCGTCGGCGATCTCCTGGCCCAGTGTGTCCGAGTGCGCCAGCAGGCACTGCGCTCGCAGCGGACCGGCGGGCAGGGCATCGAGGAGAGGAGCCAGGACGGCCGCGGCATCCGCCGGCTCACCACATTGCACGAACCACTCCGCGCTCCTCACCGCGCGTCGCACTCGATCCTCGAGAGCGTCGGACGGAGTGAGTCGCAGCCCATCCCGCGCCAGGGCGGCGGCAGTCGCGATCGCGGTCCGCTGGGCGGCGACGTCGGCAGCCGACTCGACCTCATCGGCCAGGGCGGCATCGACCTCGATCCGGCCGAGGGCGAGGTGATGAGCCCGCTCGACCGGATCCGCTGCCAGCGAGCCCAGCACGAGGTGCATCTCGCGGACGGCGCGCGGTCCGGCGGTCTCCCGGCACGCAGCAGCGAGCAAGGGGTGGTCGAACTCGACCGCCTCGCCCGCCGCGCCGCCCACGTGCAGGATTCCGGCCTCCTCCGCCTCCGGTACCCCGCTCCGTCCAGCGACCTCGGCCAGCACCGCTGTGGTGGGGCGGGACAGGAGGGCAGCAGCCAGGACCGTCCGGCGGCCGGCCGTGGACAGCACGGACAACCGGTCGGCGAGCAGCCGTCCGTAGCGCTCCGGCACGGAGAACTGCTGGGCGTCCCAGTACTGACCACCGTGCCGGCCATCCCCACGCGCCAGCTCGAGCGCCAGGAAGGGGTTGCCCCCGGAGAGCCGGTGCAGCTCTGCGGCGCGTTGCGGCGACGGCACCCGGCCCGTGCGATCGGCCACGATGTCGGCGAGCTCGGGCCTCGTCACCGGCCCGACCTCGACCAGCTCGAGCGGCTCGGGGACCAGGGCAACGATGTCCGGCGCCAGCTCCCGGGATGCCGCCAGGACACCGATCCTTGACGGTTCGACCCGGCGGACCGCGAACTCGAGCACCTGTCGCGTCGGGGCGTCGAGCCACTGGAGGTCGTCGAGCACGAGCAGCAACCGCGCCCGGTCCGCCAGGGCCTGGAGCACCTCCAGCACCGCGACGTCGACGGCCAGCGCCTCGACGCCTCCGTCGGGCGGGTCGGCCCGCAACAGCACGACGTCGAGCGCGCGGCGCAACGGCTCGGCCAGGGAAGGGGCCACCTCGCGGAGCGCGCTCCCGATCAGGTCATGCAGCCCCACGTAAGGCAGGTCGCGCTCCGATGCAGCTGCCCTGGTGCGGACCACGCGCCAACCGAGTTCCGTCGCGGCTGCCGTGGCGGCCGCGAGGACCGTGGACTTGCCGATCCCGGCGGGCCCGACGAAGAGGACTCCGCCGGCCACCTCCCCGGCGAGCCGTTGTCGTGCCCGAGCCACCTCAGGCTCGCGTCCGACCGTGCTCGTCACTCCTCACCCGCTTCGGGGCGCCCCTCACCCCTACGACGATGGTAGGTGCGCCGAGACCTCGACGTTCCCGTTATCGACGTGCCACCGATGAGTGAGCCGTATGCCGCTGAGCAGGCTCTCGTCGTGACTGACCACGAGCACCGTCCCCGAGAAGGCCGCCACGGCGGCCTCGAGCTGCTCGATGGCCTCGATGTCGAGGTGGTTCGTCGGCTCGTCGAGGACCAGGGTGTTGACCTCGCGCCCCT
>DASUQN010000390.1:0-2665 GCA_036280515.1 Intrasporangium sp.
CGTCGGAGACACCACCGTGGCCGGGTAGGCCGCGCCCGTCAGGTTGGTGCTGCCGACACTCGTACCGCCGGTGTCACACAGCGCGGGCGAGTCCACCTTGCACAGGAAGAACGCAACCGAGCCGGCCGGAGTCGCGGTGCCCCCCTGGATGTCGACGACAGCCGAGTCCTGGACCGCGACGACACCAGTACCGATCGAGATGCCAGCGTCAGGGATTGGGGTCCCGGAGCCATCCTGTGGCGTGGTGACGGTGGTCGAGGTGCAGTTACCGATCGGAGTGACTGGCTGCAGGATCGTGTCCTTGTAGTCGGCCGTGTCCGAGTTGCCGGTGACGGTGCTCGGGATGACATTCGCGAACGACTGGCAGGCGTTGCTGCCGCCGAACACCGTGTCGGTGAGATTCAGTGCGCCCTCGCCGCGGAACCCGTCCGCGCTGTACTCAGCGTCGGACACGTTGGCGTTGAGCTGCTGCGGGGCACTCAGGGTGAGGTTCGGCGCGGTACCCGACCACGTCCGCAGGAACAGGTCCTTGCTGCCGCCCTGCTGGTCCCAGAGGATGATGAAGTCGCCGGCCTGGCGGTTGGCCCACGGGTTACAGTTGGCGATCAGGTCGGCCTGGGGGGCCGTGTAGTTACCACACGCCGCCGGCGGCGGGTCCTGCATGAACTCGAAGGCGATGAAGCCGCTGCCGGTCTCGTTGTCGCGCTCCCACGCGAAGTAGAGCCAGTCGTCCCCGTCTGCGTCGCTCTCGGTCCCGAGCCAGGCCTGGCGCAGGTCGACCTGCCCGTTGGGGTTCGTCAGGCCGAGCGTGGGCACGGCATCATTGTGGATGACCCCGATCTTGGTCGTGTTGGAGTTGAGCGGCCCCAGCTCCTTGATGTTGCCCTCGATGTCATCGAGGGTCTGGTCCGCGTCGGCTCCGGGAACGATTGCGGCGTTCGGTGGACCGATGGTGAATGGCGGCACGGTTCCCGCCAGAGCGAACGGTGCCACGGCCACTGCGCCACCGAGGAGGAGCGCGAAGGCAGCCACCATGCTGGTGAAGCGGCGGCGCGAAGTGCCGCCGCCGTCGGCAGTTGCTTTACCGCCAGGCGTGATAGGTGAGCTATTCATGTGAAGTTCTCCGTTGCAGGTTGGAGCACCCGTGCTCTGGCACGGGTGTGAACGGTGAACTCGCCAGACGCTGCGACCGCGACTCCGTCGGGTGTGGAACGGAGGGAGGGCGGAGTCTCACTGTGGGGTCGCGCGCAGGCTCAGCCGAGCTCAACCCTCGACGCTACTCACGCTCGAGCGACGCACATAACAAACGGATAAACCGGCGGCCTATGTCCCGTAAGTCCCGGGACAAGGCGAACAACCTTGGCAAACAACGCTGCTCTCACATGTCGGACATCTCGACGGTTCGCGCGCCTGCTTCAGATCGGGTGGCCGAGGTGAGCCAGCGCCTGGCGGACGAGCACGCCGTGGGATCCCGACATCTCGCCGCGCATCGCCATCTCCGCGGCCTCATCGGGCGTGACCCACGACAGGTCGAGCGCGTCCTGCTGGGGCCGGCAGTCGCCCATCACCGCGACGATGTAGGCGAGCGACACGGCATGCTGTCGTGGGTCGTGGTAGGCCGTCACCCCGGGGGTGGGGAAGAACTCGGCGATGGCGATGGGCTGGGGCGACACCGGGATCCGGGGCAGCGCGACGGGCCCCAAATCGTTCTCGATGTGGCGGGCGAGGGCGTCGCGGATCCGTTCGTGGTACAGCACGCGCCCGCCCACGACCTCCTGGCCGATGCTGCCGTCCGAGTCGGCGCGCAGCAGCACGCCGATCGAGGTCACGACGCCGCGGTCGTCGACCCGCACGGGCACCGCGTGGACGTAGAGGATCGGTAGCCGCTCCCTCGCGCTCTCCAAGTCCTCGCGACTGAGCCAGGCACCGGTCGTCTCCACGTCGGTCAGGTCACCACCCATGTGGAATTCCTATCAGTCGGCCCGCGTCGGTCGCCGGGGAGTGCCGAAGACCGCCTCGGGATTCATGATGCCCGAGGGGTCGAAGACGGCCTTGACCGCACGCTGCCGCTCGACCTCTCGCCCGCCGACCTCCTCGACGAGCCAGCGTCGCTTCACCGAGCCGATGCCGTGCTCACCGGCCACCGTGCCACCGAGCGACAGCCCCAGCCGCATCAGCTCGTCGAAGGCGCCCCAGGCGCGTTGCCTGGCGTCGTCGTCGCCGTGCGGGTAGACGATCGACGGGTGCAGGTTGCCGTCGCCGGCGTGCCCGCTCACCGGGATCGGGACGTCCCAGCGCGCCGACACCTCGGCCGCTCCCCGGACATAGTCCGCGAGGCCACCCACGGGCACGCAGACGTCCTCCGCGATCCGCGCTCCGAGCGCCTCGATGGCGGTGCTCAACACGCGTCGTCCCTGGAGCAGCACGTCGGCTTCCTGGCGGTCCTCGGCCACCGCGACCTCCAGCGCACCCGACCCGGTCAGCAGTTCCCCGTACCGCGCGACGTCCTCTGTCGCGTGCCCCGGCCGGTCGGACTGCACGAGGAGCACCGCCTCGCAGTCCGCAGGGAAGCCGTAGTCACCGAACGCCTGCACGGCTGCCACGCTCGCCCGGTCGAGGATCTCGAGCAGGGATGGCCGGTGCCGGTCGAGGCGCAGCGCGACGA